>JAITKH010000152.1 GCA_031278535.1 Planctomycetota bacterium
GAAGGCGATTTCCTGGATTGTCTTGATGATTTTCCCGATTTGCTCCGAGCATTCGTCAATTCCGCCCATGGCCTCCGTCATGCGCTTGACCGATATCGACCCCTCCCCGATCAGGCGGACGGTGTTTTCGGTGTTTTCCAGCGTGTGCTTGACATTATCGGAGCTCAGATGCGTCACCGAGGCGATTTCCTCCAGAATCGAGGACGTTTCCTCCAGGCTCGCCGCCTGTTCCGTCACCCCTTCCGCCAGGGAATCGGAGGCCTCCTTGATTGAAGCCGAGGCGGTTTTCACCTTGTCCGCCCCTTCGGTCAAATCCTCGATAATCCGCTTGCATCTCTTGTATATTGAACCGGCGAACGCCATGGCGAGAAGCGTTCCGGCCAGGAGCGACGCTCCCCCGAGGATCGCCGATATTCGGAGAAGGCGTCCGGCCCCGACATCCGCCTGGGCCGAACTCTCGCTTATCTGGGTCAGTCCTTCGCTCGTCAGCCGCCGCGTCAACTCCACAAGCGTCTGATAATGGTTGATGCGTTCCTGCGCCAGCGAGTTCATCGCCCTGATGTCCGCCCCCAGTTTTTCCCCGGCGTCGATCCACGTTTCAATCGCCTGCACGAGGGCGGCCGCCTTTTTCTGCCATTCCGGAAGGCTGGTGGTGGCCAACGTATCCTTCATGGCGTTCAGGACGATCGATATCTTGTTGGATGCCTCCCGTATTCCGGCTTCCCTGGTTTCCGGAATGATTGATGCCAGGGCTTCCGCCATCAGCAGCCTGGCTTCCCCCACCCGTCGGGCCTGATCCAGTCCCACCACGTATCGATCAAACCGCCTGGTCAGGGCCGGCATGTCGGCCCGATTCATTTCACTCTCCGCCAGGCCCCGGTATCCGGCATAATAGTCGCTCAAGAGAGCCGTCACCTGCATCCCCGTCTCGTCCATGCGCCTCCGATCGGCGCGGATGTCTTCCGCCATCCCGTATATTTTTTCGGAAATCCGCCGGTATTCGCCCGCAACCAGGTTCAAGCTGTCCCATTCCTCGCGCATGGCGGGCAGATATTGTCCCTCCGTCCGCAGCGTCTCGCCGATCTCGGCCAGCGCCCCGTCCATGGCGTCGAGGGCCCTTCTGCCGGTCTCGTAACGGGAATCGTCATAGGAGAATTGATAATGTACAAAATTGTATCCGGACGTCATGACCGCCGTCGAAATGTTTGCCGCCTCCCGCGCCTGGGGGGCGTATGCTTCGTCCTGGATTCTCGCCAGATCCTGATTGTCCAGGTTCATCCAGAATGAGACTGCCGCTTGAACAAAGGAAAAAAGGATCATGAGGCCAAAGCCGCACCACAATTTCTGTTTCAACGACATAGAGAAGTCTCCAATCATAACAAGCGGTGCGACAACAAGTTCACGTTAACGCAACAGCAACGGAAAGCGACGTTTGGGAGTACAAACGCGGCCAATGCCTGAACCCGCAATGTCGATATTTGCCGTGACCATTATACCGTAACGGGCAACGGAATCAAACGCAAAAATCGGCGCATTTTGGAAAAGGCCGGGGTGTACGCATCAAAAAAAACCGTTTTTCGCAGGATGGTTCGGAAGCGTTGCGCTTTTCGGCGGCGTTTCCAGGCACGTTTTCCTTGAACAGGGTGGTTTATTGGAAAAGTAGATGCGTTTTCCCTGCGGGAAATGGCGCCGAATCATGAAAAGTCCACGTCAGCAAAAAAATCGAAAAAGGTATTGACTTTTTTCTATGCTCCCGGTAATATGTCGGAGTGATCGACATATCCTCCTTCTTTCGAAGGAGGAAGTTTTTGATTTGCGAACCGGTTCCATATTGTGCGAGGGTTTCCGCCCGGGAATTGGGAATGGCTGGCCTCCAGGCATGCGTACTTGCCGCCGGCAAGGGAACGCGGATGGGAGGTGATCGCCCAAAAGTCCTATTCGAGGCCAATGGAAAGACGTTACTCGGATGGGTGCTCGGCGCACTTTCGGAAGCTGGGGTCGATTCCTGCGTGGTCGTGGTGGGCCATTGCAAGGAAGAAGTGATCGCCACGCTGCCGACTGGAGTTCGCTGGGCTGAGCAGTCGCCTCAGTTCGGGACCGGGCATGCCGTTAGGTGTGCCCGTGATTCGTTTTCTGATCAGAGGTCTGATCCCCTCCTGGTCACGTATGGTGACATGCCTTTGGTGTCTCCGGGCACCTATCGTCGTCTGGCTGGCATCATTCGGGCCGGGAACGCCGATGCCGTCATGCTTACCGTTTCTGTACCGCCGGAAAGCCGGTTTGGACGGGTAATCCGCAATGCCGGGGACGGGGTGGATCGGGTGGTTGAATATAAGGACGCGACTCCCGGGGAAAGGGGAGTTTCTGAAGGGAACGCCGGGGTCTATTGTTTCCGGCCGGCCGTCTTATGGCCGGCCCTGGAAAAAGTGGGAAACAAGAATGCGCAGGGTGAATATTATTTGCCCGACGTCCTCCCGATTATTATTTCCGAAGGCGGCCAGGTCTTGGCATCGGCATCGGATGTCCCGGGGGAGGAACTTGGCGTGAATACGCCCGAGGACCTTTCTCTCGCCGCCAAGGCGCTGGCGGATCGGTTTGGCGTATGTTAAGCGTGGAGGAGGAGCGGCCATCTTGCGCATTTTTACCGGCAATGCCCATCC
>JAITKH010000160.1 GCA_031278535.1 Planctomycetota bacterium
AGCAAAGGGGTGAAAACTGGCAGAAGCTCCTTGCCGATCGTCAGTGCAATGCCCGTCAACGCGTCCTTGAGCCGGGTCAGGGCGTCCATGAATCCCTCCGAGGCCTTGCCCTCGGCGTCCGTGAAAGTGATGCCGAGCCGGACCGCTTCCTCCCGCATCGCCTCGATGCCGTCTTTCCCGGCAGCCAGCATCGGGATGAGTTCGGTCCCGCTTTTTCCGAACAGCCCCATGGCCAGGGCGGCGCGTTTGGGGCCGCTGGCGAAATTGGGATCGGCGAATTTGTCGGCCACGTCGCCCAGGACTTCGTCCGCGGCCCGCAGCTTGCCGTTCTGGTCGTATATCTCGACGCCGGCGGCCGCGAAATAATAGGCCGCCTCCTTGTTTCCGTTCGCCGCCGCGAAAAGCGTCTTGTTGAGCTTGGTCAGGCCGCCCTGCAGCTGCTCGGCCGAAACGCCGGACATGTCGGCGGCATGGCTGAGTTCCGTCCATGCCTGCGTCGAAACGCCGATCTTGGCGGCCGTTTTGGCCGCCTTGTCGCCCATGCTGCCGGTTTTCGCGAGAATGCCGCCAATGGCGGCGGCGGCGACGCCGCCCATGACGGCAATATCCCGGAAGAGCGCCTTGAACCGGGACGAAACGCCGTCAATCGCCTTGCCGACGCCGGCCATGGCCTTGCCGATTTGGGGAAATCCCATGCTTTTCTTCAGGCGCTGGGTGGCGTTATAGAGGTCGCGGACTGGCTTGAGCGTCCTCTTGACGGCACCGTTGACGCGGTCCAGCGGCTTGGTCATGTTGTCGATGACGGATATGCTGGCTTTTATCCCGAAAGTTGCCATTTAACCCGCCTGTTGTTTGATTGACATGGACGCCCTATGCGGTACAATGTGGAAAATGTTTGCTCTTGGCACCAGAGGAGATCGCTATGTGTGAGTTGCTTTTCATAGCGGCAATACTTTTTCTTCTCCATATAACCGGCCTGTTGACTCTCATTTTTGGACTTTTGGGAATCTTTGTTCTCTTGATGCTCCTTTCATGGCTATTCCCGTGGCTATTTGGCTGAACACGCCCGCCTTTCCGCCTCGTCCTGCTCCTTGAACCGGTCTATCCAGAATTCAAGTTCGTCGGCGTCCATCTCCCAAAGTTCGCCTGGCTGTATGTTCATGTGCCGGGCGAGTCCTCCGAACCATTGCCGCCAGTCCTCGGGGAATTCCCCAAAAAACCCTCGATGATTTTCGCCACCTCCTGGATGTCCTCCCCGTCCATCTCGTCGAAGAAGGACGGAACCTGGCCGGTCAGGCGGGCGAAAAGATTGAACGCGCCGTCGGCGTTGTTCTTCTGGGACATGGCGAAGCGGAGGTCCTTCCCCTTCGGCCGCCTGACCTCGAGCTCGGCCACCAGGTCCGATCCGAACTGCACCGGATACTTCAGCGCATAGGCGGTCGGCGGCATCAGCGCATCTCCTCGACGTTGTCGCTGTCGAACTGGATCGGCGCCTCGCCGGTCTCGACGTTGACGGCCATTTCGTCCACCTGGTAGGCGTCCTTGGCGATGACGACCTTGTCGTTGGCGAGCTCGAGGGTCACCGTGACGCCTTCCATCTCCCTGAATTTCCGCAGGTCGATGGAGTTGTAGTTGGACAGCGTCCCCTTGATGTAGCCGCCGTGGAAGGCGCCGCCGATGCCGGTCGTGCCGTCGGCGTTGTCGACGGTCTCGTTCTGGACGCCGGAAAGCCGGAACTCGAAGCTGCCGCGGGCGGGAACCTGCTCGCCGTCGATCTTGACGAAGATTATCCCCGCCACTCTGCGCGGATGCGCCATTGTCAGTCCCCCTTACAGGTAAAATTGAATCTTGACCGCGCCGACGATGAACTGGTTCATCAGGTCGGGCGGGACGAGGAAATCCAGCCGGTTCGGGTCCGAGGCGTTTCTCTCGACAATGAGCTCGTCCTTGAACTGCTCCACGTTTTCGACCAGGCCGCGCTCCTCCCAGTCCCTGGCCTTGACGATGCACTCCGCCTTGGCGATCTTCGGGGTGACGATGGCCGCGCCGTCGCTGTGCCGGACGCCGTCGTTGCCGAGCTTGTGCCTGGGGAATTTGCGCAGCAGATGGTTGCGCAGGTCCCAGCGCAAATAGCCGAGGGTGAGGCCGGTGTTGAGGTCGAGGTAGCTGGCGTCGTCGGCTCCGCGCTCGTTGGTTTTGTACGTGGTGACCAGGCGGCCAATGCGGACGATGCCGTCGTCCCCGGACATGAAGGTTGAAATCCCGTCGTACAGCAGCTGGTTGTTCTCGGGAAAGTCCGTGAACCGATCCTGGATTGCGGGCGGCAGGATGCCGGTCAGCGGCAATGTCTGGAACGGCCGCGCCGGGTCGATGTTGCCGTAGTACATGGCGTTCGCCGCCGCGCTGGCGGCAATTGCCCAGACGTTGTTCGGAACGCCGTGCGCGTGCATGAAGCATTCGTGCTTGCTGTTGCGGCCGGCGCCGAACACGCCGAGTTCGCCGTGCGTCCCGCGGACGGCGCCGAACAGCCAGCCTTCCTGCATCACCAGGGGTCCCCATCGGCGGACGAGTTCCTGGTTGAGGAGGTAGAGGTTGTTCGCGTCGGAGTAGGGCATGACGAAGGCGTTGAACCACTCGCCGCTCACGGCCTGCAGGGCCGCGGCAATGTTCGGGTTGGCCGTGCCGCCGGCCATCGGCGAGACCGCGGCGAGAAGGCCGGCCGGGAATTCCTCGCCGCCGTTGTAGTTGAACCTGACGTCGATGCCGTTCCCGGCCAGGCCCGGATGCCTTGCCGTCAGGGTGACGACGCCCTCGTCGCTGGCGGCGGTCGTGGGCAGATCGTCAATGCCGTTGACGGCCGCGGCAAAGGTTGTCGCGATATTTGCCGGCGTATCCCCGACGTTGACCGGAACGGTGAACCGCCGGCCGCCGACATAGGCGTTGAGCACGCCGGCTTCGACGACGGCGCCGGTGAACGTGACCGTTCCCGCCGCCGACGCCCCGACCGACGTATCCGGAACCGATATCGCCCAGAGTTCGGTGATGCCGTCCGATCGGCGGTAATAGTCGGCCATCTCGGCCAGCATGGATCCGGCGCCGAAATACCGCTCGGCGTCGCTCTTGCCGTTCACCCGCGCCGGGATCAGGTCGGGCTTGACGCCGGCGGAAAGCTTTTGGCCGATCAGCAATGCCTTGTAGGGCTGGAATTGCGCTCCCCGGATCGCCTTCGTGCTGTCGAACTCGACTGCCACGAAGGGAACGCGGATGTTGTTCGGAATGTCGTTCATGGATATGGGCATGGTGCGCCTCCCTGTTTCCGCTCTGAGTCCCTCGAATGGCTCGGTTATCGTGCCTGCGCCTTATTTGCCGTTCCCTTTACGGGGCGCGGATGGAAACCGTTTATTGGATTTCCCGGATTTCGCCTCGGGCTCCGCCGGCTTGGACGGTTCCTCCTTGGATGGTTGTTCCGTCCTGGTTGCGGCCAATTTGTCGCTGCGGCTCGTTTCGGATGGCTGTTCTGCTCCGGCCGGCATATTCGCCGTCGGCGACCCTGCCGGCTTGTCGTCGGCTGGAGGGGCGATCGGCCTGTCGGCCGTCTCTGCCTTGGGCGGTTCCCCGGCTTCCGACACGTCGGCGCTCTGCAGGCGCCGGCGCCAGAAAATGGAGTCCCGGACAAGATAGACGGTTCCCGGCGCCAGTTCCTTGCCGGTTTCCGGATCCGTCACCTTGCGGTTGGCGTTGACCTTGATGCGCAGATTCATGGTTCCGTCTCCTCTTGCGGGAACGCGATCTTGTCTTCGGCGACTATTTCGTCGGCGCCGGCCCGCTTCGCTTTCCATTCCAGATAGGCGGTCTTCAACAGCCCCAGAACGTTTTCCCCCGGAACGCCCGGGCCGGCCTCGCCCGGCGAACCCTCGTCGGTCGTGTATTGGGCCTCATAGCTCAATTGCATGGCCGTATAGAACGTCTCGCCGTCGCCCTGGACGGTTATTTCCGATTCCGCCGTCGGCCGCAGCTCCTCGACCAGGGGCGGATCGCCCTCCTCCTGCGCCGAATCCAGGACGCGCTGCATCTACCGCATGATCCGGAGTATGCTTGTCCGCAAGGCCAGAACGCGCCGGTAAGCGTCTTCCGTGTCGCCCTTGGCCACAGGGACGATATTGACCGTCGCGGTCCGCAAGGCGATCGGCGGCGACCAATCCTGCGTCTCGACCGTGCC
>JAITKH010000191.1 GCA_031278535.1 Planctomycetota bacterium
CCACAGGCCGTATTTGAAGGACATCAGCACCCAGAACGCGCCCATGCATATGGCGAAAACGGGAAAAATTTTCCGCATTGGCAATGCCTTTCAACAGCGAAGCGCCGGTCTTGACAATCGCTCCCTCCGTCCGGCGTCAGTCCCGCATCAGCCGGCCAGCGGGACGGGCCTGCCCTCGCGGACCACCAGCGTCACCCGCTTCAGGGCGGCGGCGGCAATCCCGCCGGCGTCGAGGCCGACGAGATCGGCGCATTTGCCGACCTCGATGGAACCGGTGACGTCGGCCACGCCGCACAGTTCCGCGCCCCGGATGGTGGCGGCGCGCAACGCCTCCAGCTGCGACGCCCCGAAATCGACCAGGTATTGCACATCCCCGGCCAGGAAACCGTGAAGGCCGTCGGAACCGACCGCGTAGCGAACCCCCGACCGTACCGCCTCGCGCATGGAGCGGACCAGGGCTTCGCGACTGGCGGCGAGGGCCGACGCCATGCCGGAAGGGCACCGCTCGGCATAGTAGTCGGACATGATGGGCGTCGGGGTGATGTCCAGCCAGCGCCCGGCCCGGGCCAGGCCGTCGAATTGCTCCCGGGTGGCGAAATAGCCGTGCTCGAACGAATCCACGCCCGCTTCGAGGCAGACGTCCCAGCCGGGGCCGCCGGCGACGTGGGCGGCGACAGGCTTCCCGACATTGTGGGCCTCGTCGACCGCCGCCCCGATTTCCTCGCGGGAGGGATAGCAGTACATGATCGGACGCAGTACGGCGTCGGTGACGAACAGCTTGATGAAATCGGCCCCGGCCCGGATGTTCTCCCGGACGAAGCGGCGGCGCTCCTCCGCCCCGTCGACGGGGTAGCCGACCAGGCCGTGGGCGTGGCTTGCCTTGATTCCCCTGGTGGCGACGACGGCGCGCGGACCGGCAATCCCGCCTTCCCGCAGGGCCCGGCGGAGGGCGACGTCGATGAAGTATTTGTCCCCCATGTAGCGGGCGGTGGTGACGCCCGAACGGAGATCGGCCCGCAGGGCGGCGACGGCGCGCAGGACATGTTCCGCCTCGGGATCGGCGACCAGTCCCGGCCAGTCCCGGATGCCGGCGTCCAGCGCCATGTGGGCGTGGCAATCCACCAGCCCCGGCATGATGAGGGGACGCTCCACCCTCTCGCCGGCGAATCCGGCGAAGTCTCCCCGCTTGCCGACGGCGGCGATATGGCCGTCCTCCACCAGCACCGCGCCGCCTTCCACCTTGTCCAGTTCGCGGCCGGCCAGCAGGATATCCGCGACATACAGGACGGGAGCCATCTCCGGGCCTCCAGAAACCGTTTGCGCCGCCGCGGCGCGCACCCCGGGATCACGCCCGGGCGGCGCGGCGCCCGGCGACGAGCGGACCGAAAAACATGACCACGGCCAGGGCGAACAGGAGCACCGCGATGGGCCGCGTGAACACCAGCCACAGGTTGCCGTTGAACATGACCAGCGTGCGGATCAGTTCCGCCTCGAGGATGGGGCCGAGGATCAGGGCCAGGCAAATGGGCGACAGGGGGAAGCCGAGCCGCTCCAGGACGAAGCCGGTGACTCCGGCCGCCCACATGACGTACACGTCGGTCATGGTGCCGCCGACGGCGTAGGCGCCGACCGTGGTGAGGGTCAGGATGACGGGCCCGAGAACGGTCTGGGGCAGGCGCACGACCCGCAAGGTGAAACGGCAGATGACGGCGCCGACGAAATACATGAGGACGTTGGTGACGATGAAGCCGACCATCACGGTATAGCCGATGTCGGCCCGCTCCTCGAAAATCATCGGGCCGGGGCGCAGGCCGTGGATCATCATGGCGCCCAGGAACAGCGCGGCCGGCGCCGATCCGGGAATCCCCAGGGTGAAGAGGGGAATGAGCGAACCGCCGGTGGCGCCGCAATTCGCCGCTTCCGGCGCGGCCAGGCCGTCGATGTTGCCGGAACCGAAGGGGACGGGGTCCCTGCTGATGCGCCGCGCGTCGTTGTAGGCGACGAAGGCGGCGATTTCCGGGCCGGCGACCGGTACGATGCCGACGCCGATGCCGATCAGCGAACTGCGGAGAAAAATGCGCCAGGTCCGCTTGAACATCGGCCAGGAGAGGAAAACCGGGCCTTCCACCTTGGGGAGCATGTAACTGCGCAGCCCCTCCTCCGCCATCCTGACGATTGGCGGCAGCGAGAACAGCCCGATCAAAACCGGAACCAGGGGAAGGCCGCCCATCAGCTGGAACATGCCGAAGGTCAGCCGGGGATAGCCCTCGACCGGGTCCATGCCGACGGTCGCGGCCAGGAGCCCGAACAGGCAGACAATCAAGCCCTTGATCAGGGCGCCGGGGCTAAGGGTGGAAACGACGCTCAGCCCGAAGACGGCCAGGCACATCACTTCGGGCGGGCCGAAATACAGCGCGGCGGCGGCCAGGAGCGGGGCGAAGAACAGCATGATCACGCCCGAGAGAGCGCCGCCCAGAGCCGAACCGAAGGTGCTGATGCCGAGGGCTTCGGCCCCCTTGCCCTTCCGGGTCATGGCGAACCCGTCGAAGGTCGTCGGCACCGAGGCTGGCGTGCCGGGGATTTTCAGGAGGATGGCGGGAATGGACCCGCCGTAGATGGCGCCGCAGAAGATGGCGCCCAGCAGCAGCAGGCCGCTTTCCGGCGGCACCCAGTAGGTGACGGGGACAAGCACCGCCACCGCCATGGTGGCGGAGAAGCCGGGGAGGGCGCCGAATCCCATGCCGGCCACGATGCCGCCGAGGATGATGGCCAGGTTGAGCGGCTGGAATGTGCTGCCGAGGCCGATCAGGACGTTTTGCGGCATCGCGGAGACTCCGTTTCGGGCGTCAGCCCATGCCCAGCAGGATCGTGAGAAAATCGGCGCCGGGCAGGAACACCGCCAGCAATTCCTCGAACACGTAGCGGAGGAAAGCGATCTCGCACAAGGGCGTCAGGACCAGGACCGGGACGGATCGGACTCCCGCCGCCAGCATGAAGGCGATCATCATGGCGGCGCTGGCCAGGGTGAAGCCGATATAGGGCATGGAAAAGACATACAGAAAGCTCAGGACGGGGACAAACACGGTCGGCAGGCCGGATTTTCCCCGGCCCTCCGTTTCCGGATCCCCCGTTCCCGCCGCAGCGGAAGGCCGGGAATGCCTGCCGGAGGCAAGCAGGGCGATCGCCTTGGCGAAAAGCGCGGCGCACAGGGCGAACATGAGATAAATCAGGACCAGGGGATATTTGGCCGCCTGTTCGGGCAGATCACCCATTTCGCCGAGAAAGACCAGGCCGGCGGCGGCGAAGCCGGCGGCGCCCGCCATGTCCCTGATCGCGATCCGCCGCTCCGCAGCCGTCATGCCGCTCGCCCTTTCCCCGAAACTCCGCCGGTTCCGAAATGCCGCCGGCCCGTCCTCTTCCCCGCTCCGGAACTCCCGCCAGGCCTCCCCCGGGCGGGGAATTCCCCCTCCCTTCCTCCGTCCTACTTGACCCGGATGCCCCACTCCCCGGTCTTTTCGGCGTAGTACCCGTATTCCTTCTCCACGTACGCCTCCAGGTCCCTGGCGCCCATGAACACGGGATTGACGCCAATCCGCCGGGCTTCCGCCCGGTATTCGGGATTCTTGATGACCTTTTCGAAAACCGCCTCGAGATAGGAAACGATTTCCGCCGGCGTGTTTTTGGGCAGGGTGAAGCAGCGCCAGATGGTCTGGGTCATTTCCGGATACCCGAGTTCCTTGACGCTCGGGACGTCGGCAATCTGTTCCACCCGCTCGTCATAGGCCACCGCCAGCGGCACGACCAGGCCGGAATCAAGCAGGCTCAGCAGTTCGGCCAGGAACGGGACGACCAGATCGCAATTGCCCGCGGCGGCCGACTGCAGGGCGGGCGCGCCGCCGGCGAACGGCATGCGGTTGAATTTGATGCCGTTGGCCTCCTCGGTCTTGAGGCGCAGGAAATCGTGCGGCGTCCAGTTGCCGCCCATGCCCATGGTGACCTTGCCCGGATTGGCCCTGGCGTATTCGATCACGTCCTTCAGGGTTTTCCAGCCGCGTTCCTCGGCAACCTTCCTGCCGATGGTGAATACCTCCGGGTCGTTGGCGAACATGCACAGGGGCTGGACGTCCTTATGGGTATAGGGAACGCCGCGGACCAGCAGTTCGTCGGTGGCCAGGCCGCTGCCCCAGGCGCCGATGGTATAGCCGTCCGGCCTCGCCTTGATGCCTTCGAAGTTGCCCTGGATATTGCCGCCGCCGGTCTTGTTGGAAACGACGATGCGCTGTCCCAGTTCCTTCTCGACGTACTTCCCCAGCAGGCGGACGGCGATGTCGAGGCCGCCGCCGGCGGCGAAGGGCACGATGATCTCGATGGGCCTGGCCGGGTAATTGCCCGGCCTGGCGATCTGGCCGGCATGGGCGGGCGACAGGGCCGGGGCGAGAAGCGCCAGCGCGCACAGCACCGAGACCGTTTTTTTCATTTTCGTCTCCTTCGGAAAGATGGATGGAACCGCATTGCCGGAACAGCCGTCAATTGCGGGAAAAAAGGCCGCGAACAGACCTGGTGGCGCGGGCGGCAATCGCCCCGTCCGGATCGAAAACGTCCCGGAACAGGTTGCGCAGCGAGAAATACGCCATGAGAACGTAGCCAACCAGGACGCCGAGGGTCACCCACCCCATGTTGATCGCGAGCACCACCGCCGTTTCTCCGAACTCGAACTGCGTGGCCGCCATGTCCCAACCGGTCCGGACGGAATACAGCGAAAAGGCCAGAACGGCCAAATCCTGGGCGGCGGCGAGAATCCTTTTCGGGATCGGCCTGTTCTTCAGGGCGTCGGCCAGCATGGTGATGCCGATCAGGCTTCCCTCCCGGTAGGAAAGGGCGGCGCAGATGAAGATCAGCCAGATGAAAAGGTAGCGGAGGATTTCCTCGACCGACGGCAGGGAAATCAGCAGCAGATACCGGCTTGCCACTCCCGCGTTGGCCACCAGCACCGAAAAGAGGGCGGCGCCGCCGAACAGTATGGCCGCCGCGCCGACTTTTTCCTTTCCGGCGTCCGTCTTGTCGTTGTCGCCCACGCGCGTTCCTCCCGCCGGCGCCCCGCGCGATTCCGCGCGGAGCGGCGCCCGAATCCTCCCGCCGCTACCCGTCCAGAACGGCCGCCGCCCGAATGGGAGCGCCGTCGGCGTTCTGCAGGTTCAGGGGCAGGCCGACGAAACGCACCTCGCTTTCGTCGAATTGCCACATGTTGGTGAGATACTCGATCATGACGACGCCCTTCGTCAGCAGCTCGTCATGGGTCGGCATGTCGAGTCCGCGCTCGCCCCTGGCGCGAATGAGGCGGATGTCGTGATCCTGGGGAAAGTCGAACCCCACCACCTTGGCGCCGCCTTCGCGCAGCCACACGGCGCCGTCGCGCCGCACGAAAGGCGCGTTGTCCCAGAAGGCGGTGGTGGTCCAGTCGCATTTCCGCCCCCAGGCAGTCTTGACCAGGACGATTTCGCGCAGCCGGCGCCCGCCCAGCGCCTTTTCGAGCCGCCGGGCGTCGATGGCCCCGTTCTCCCCGGCGTCGGAACAGTCCAGCACTGTCGCCGTGCCGACGAATGTCTCCAGCGGATACTCGTCCAGGGTCTTGCCGCCGTCGACAAAGTGGCGGGGGGCGTCGATATGGGTGTACCAGTGGCTTTGCAGGGTGAACCGGGTGTGCTGGGTGCGCGATCCCCCGGCGAAGGCATGCGCCAGCTTCTGCTCAAGCCCATACCGCCAGTGGGGAATAATGGGCAGGGTCAGGTCCACGATTCGCATGGCGTCTCCTGTCGTTTTCGGCCGGCCGGACCGGCAATCCTCCGCCTCGACTCCAAGCCGGAACGGGGCGCGGCTGAGCGCCCTGAAAAAGCCGGCCCCGCAGATGCCGAAATCCCGTTTGCTTCGGAACCGGCCTCCGACGCCGGAGGGGAATCGCTCCCCCGGAGGCGGAAACCGGGTGGACCGGGGCGCTCCCCGCAAAGTCCAAAGCAAGGATTTGGACTTTGCGAAGTGGGAGGATGGCCCGGAGTCATTTTTTGGCGGCGAGGATGGCGTCGACCAGCGCCTTGCGGCCGGCATTGCCTTCGATGAAGAGATCGTAGGACTTCTTGGCCGTTTCCTTGAACTGGGCGAGATCCGGGTTCTTCTCGATTTCGAGCCTGGATTTCTCCAATTCGGCCAACATCACGGCTTCGTCGCGGTCGGACGCCTCCCGCGCGGCCTTGGTGGCGTCAACGACGGCCTTGAGGACGACTTCCCGCTGGCCGGAGTCGAGCTTGCGCCAGGTGCGCAGGCTCATGCCGAGGCAGGTGGGGGTGTACACATGGCCGGTTAGCGACATGTATTTCTGCACCTCCTGGAGCTTCTTGGTGTAAATCTCGCCGATGGAATTTTCCTGGCCGACGACGACGCCGGTCTGGAGGGCTGAATACAGTTCGGAGGAATCGATGGCGGTCGGCAGGGCGCCGAAATTCTCCCAGGTCTTGACCTGGATGGCGGCGGGCAGGGTCCGCAGCTTCAGGCCCTTGACGTCCGCCATGCTCTTCACGGGTCGGACGTTGTTGGTCAGATGGCGGAACCCTATTTCCCAGAAAGCCAGGTTCTTGATGCCCTTCGTTTCCAGCTGCGCCTTGACCGGATCGATGGCGTCCGAATCCAGCGCCTTGCGCGCCTCGGCATAGTTGCCGAACAGGAAGGGCAGTTCGAATGCCTGGATGTCGGGGACCACGGACGAGAAATAGGAATTGCCGGCGACGGCAATGTCGACGGTGCCCTGCTGCAGGCCCTGCACGGCGGACCTGGCGTCGCCGAGCTGCGCCTCGTAGAAGGCCTTGGCCTGGATGGCGCCGCCGGAATATTCGGTGATCTTCCTGGCCAGTTCGGCGACGCCGACGCCAGCCGGCGAGTTGGGGGACATGGAGCCGGCGACCACGCTCATCTCGATCTGGCCGGCCGGGACCGCGGAGGCCATGAGGAAAAGGAGCGCCGCGATGCCGCAAATCCTGTTTTTGTTCATTGGGAACGCCTTTCTGAAAAAGAGTCCGCCGTCAGCCCAGCGCCTCGGGCAAAAAAAGACTCAGCGCCGGAACGAAAACCACGAACAGAAGGCCGATCAGCACCGCCGCCAGAAAGGGGAGCGATTTCCTGACGATGGCGTGGACGGGCCGCCCGCTCAGGGACGACACCACGAAAAGGTTCATGCCCACCGGCGGCGTGATCAGGCCAATGCACAGCGCCACCACCATGACCACGCCGAAATGCACCGCGTTGATCCCGTAGCGGATGGCCGACGGGGCAAGAATCGGGGCGAAAATCATTATCGCCGGCACCGCGTCGAGGAAGCAGCCGGCGATGAGCAGCAGGACGCACGCCGCCAGCAGGAACACGACGGGTTCGCCGCTTAGGTTGCTGAAGAACTCGGCCAGCTTTTGGGGAATCTGCTCCCGGGTCAGCACCCAGCCGAAAGCCTGGGTGGCGGCGACGATGAACAGGATGCCGGCCGCCAGCTTGATGGAACGGTAGGCGATGGCAAGCATTTTCGCCGCGGTCAGCTCGCGGTAGATGAAGGCGCCGGCGACGAGTGCGTAAAGGGCGGCCACGGCCGCCGCCTCGGTGGCGGTGAAGATCCCGGTGTAGATGCCCCCGAGAATGATCACCGGGGTGAGCAGGGCGAAAAAGGCGTGGAAGAAGGCCGAGACCGTCTCGGAAAGAACCAGTCTCCCTTCCCCCCTGTAGCCGCGCCGGGCGCAGACGATCACGGTGACGGCCGCCACCAGCAGCCCCAGGGTCAGGCCCGGCGCCACGCCGGCCAGGAGCATGTCGCCGACCGAGGTGTCGGTGGCCACGCCGTAGAGGACCATGAGAATGCTCGGGGGAATGAGGGGGCCGAAAATTCCCGCCGTCGCCTGGAGCGCGCCGCCGAAATCCTCGTCGTACCCTTCGCGGCGCATGGCGGGAAGCATGATGCTGCCGATGGCGGCGGCGGTGGCGGCGCCGGCGCCGGTCATGCTGGCGAAAATCATGCTGGCGCCGATGACCACCAGGGCCAGCCCGCCCGGAAGTGGGCTGAACAGGCTCTTGGCGAAATGCACGATGCGGTTGGAAATGCCCCCCTGTTCCATGAAGCCGCCGGCCATGATGAAGAAGGGGATGGCGAGCAGGGTGAACTTGTCCGCGCCGTTGATGGTCTGCTGGACCACCAGGATGGGATCGATGGAGGTTATGAAAACGATGTACGCCAGGGCGGCGAGGCCGAGGGAAACGGCGACGGGGATGCCGGCCATCATGAGGACAAAGAAAAGACCGATGATGAGTGCGCTGTTCATGACCTTTTCCCGTGGTCCGCGACCCGCCGGGCGGCGGACTCCGGAGCCGCCGCCGTTTCTCCTCTTTCTTCGCCGGGGCGTCCGGGACTACCGCCCGAGATCCACACCCTCAAACGCCTTCTTGAAGCCCTCAATCTGGCTTTCGTAGAATTCCTTGGTCTTGGCGGCGTCGTAAAAGACGGGATCGAGGTAATTCTTTTCGATATAGTCCTTTTTCCACTCTCCGGTTTCCGTGACCTTCCGAAGCATTTCGACATAGAAGGCCACCGCGTCCGGGCTCATGCCGGGCGGGCCGGAGATGGCGCGGGACTCGACCACGTCGATCCCGGGATATCCCAGTTCGATGAAGGTGGGAACGTCCTTGAATATGCCGCCCAGGCGCTTCGGGCCGTAGCAGGCGATGGGGACGATCACGCCCGCCTGGATTTGGCCGATGCACTCGAGCGGATTGAAAATGCCGGCGTTGATATGGTCCCCCAGCAGGTTCGACATGACGTCGCCGGAACCGTTGAAAAAGACGTAGGACGCCTGGGCCTTGGTTTCGCGGTTGAAGAGCTCGAACGACAGGTGGTCGGAATTGCCGCGCTGGGCGCCGCCGACGGCGATTTCCTCGGGCGCGGCCCGCGAGGCCTTGACCAGCTTGTCCAGGCTCTCGAGTCCGCTCCCCTTCTTGACGCAGAGGAAAAGGTTGTCGAAGGCGAGAAGGGCGACGTAGGTGAGATCGGACGCCTTCACGTCCCAGTTGTTGACGTAGGATCCCATGACCTGGCCGGAATGGAGAATCATCAGGGTGTGGTCGTCGCCCTTCCTGGCGAAGGTGTTGGTAAAGCCGACCGCGCCCGAGCCGCCGCCGTTGTTGACGACCATGATGTTCCGGGGCGAGAAATTGTTCTTTTGGACGATGGATGCGATGGTGCGGGCATTCAAATCGCTGCCTCCCCCGGCGCTGGAAGGAACGATCATGGTGATTTCCTTGGTCGGGACGAATTCGCCGGCCGCCGCCATGACGGCGAACAGGACGATGCACAGGAAACAACATTTCGCACGCATGTCATTTTCTCCTTTTTGCACTAGTGGTCTGTAAAGTCTAAATCCTTACAAATTCTGAAGTCCGTTTGTTCCGGGATTGACCTTTGATGCCGGAGGGGAATTCACTTCCCCGTAGGCGGAAACCGGATGAACCGGGGGCGCTCCCCGTACAGTCTCAAGCAAAGATTGAGACTGTACGGAACACTAGCCGGAAACGTTCGCTGCGGGGATTTCCCGCGAACGCGCAGCGAATCCCGGATTTTTCGCATGCCCGGGACGCCTCGCGCCCCGCTTCGCCCCGCTTCCGCCTCTGGAGAAGCGAATCCCCTTCCGGCATT
>JAITKH010000203.1 GCA_031278535.1 Planctomycetota bacterium
CATGCCGCTTTTCAACCTATGCCGGAAATTACGACTGCAAAATTTCCAAAAGTCCACTTACAGAAAAACAGCACCAGAAATTCGTCCCATCATGCCGTTCCAGCTTCCCAAGGACGGCCAGCTTCGTCTTTCCAGGCGATGTCGGAAATGCTGTAGCGAGGCCGAGGGGGAGGGAGATCACCGGCAGGATACCCGGTGGGCAGAAGAGCCACCGGGAAATTATATTTTGGATTGAATTTCAGAATTT
Source organism: Planctomycetota bacterium (assembly GCA_031278535.1). Classification (GTDB taxonomy): domain Bacteria; phylum Planctomycetota; class SZUA-567; order SZUA-567; family SZUA-567; genus JAJBSZ01. The sequence goes on from JAITKH010000203.1 coordinate 248, forward strand.
CCCGTACCTTTTCTGCATCGAAGGCGCCCACCCAACAACAACCCAATCCTATCGCCGTAGCTGCCAGCACATAATGCTCGCCCGCCAGCATGCAGTTGGCGCGAATAGCGACGTCATCGGGTACGCCGTCGCCGGAGCCGCCATCCTGCCGCTTCTTATATCCGGCCTCAACAGCTGCCAGGGTTTCGGAATTCACTGCCCCGATATCGGCCAGTTCCTTGGCGCGCCTGAGCCGTTTTAGGTAGATGCCGCGATCCCCAAGAAGCACTATTATGGCCGGAGCCAGTCTCAGGCAGGGTTGGCCATAACCGGCCTCGGCCAACGCTATTCGAAGTTCGGGCTTTCGCACGGCCAGGAAACGCCATGGTTGCGCGTTGGTGCCACTGGGTGCAAGCCGGGCTGCTTCCAGGCAGGTTTCAATGTCCTTCCCTGAAACCGGACGATCAAGGAATTCCCGGCAGGAACGGCGCCCGCGAATCGTTTCGAAGAAATCCATGGCCGGTGTCCTATTTCTCGAAAAGGGATGCCGCTGTCATCGCCCCCGGGACTGGCAAAACAAGAAGTTCCAGGATGGTGGGAGCGATGTCTGAAAGCTTTCCCGAGGGAACAAGCGTTCGCTTCCAGCTATCTTTCGAGACATAAACGCATTCGACGGGAAACAACGTATGGCTGGTCTTGATCATGCCGGTTTCATAGTCCACCATCTGCTCGGCATTGCCGTGATCGGCGGTGATGAGGATATCGGCTTCCAAATCCAGAAGTTTCGGGACAACCTTCCCGATGCATGCGTCAACCATCTCCACCGCCATTGTTGCAGCTTTCGGATCCCCGGTATGGCCAACCATATCGCAATTGGCATAGTTTACCACGATCATCCGGTACGGGTTGTCGTTAAGCCGATCCAGCAGATCGGCGGTGACACGCTCGGCCTCCATCTCCGGATGGCTGGCAAAGGTTGCGGGATCAAACCTGCCCTTGATTTCCACCTGATCTTCATCTTTAAAGGGAGTGGTGGATTTTCCGTTGAAGAACGAAGTGACGTGGCGGAATTTCTGCGTTTCAGCCAGTCGCAATTGGCGAAAACCGGCTGCGGAAACCTCTTCACCCAGAAGATGACCCATGCCGCCGTCCGCTCCCATCGCTCCCAGGAGATAGGAAGAAAAACCGTCATAATAGCGGGTAAGACCGGTATAAACCACCTTTGGTCTTGCGGAAAGCCTGCCCGGATAATCCGGATCGACAAAAGCCTGGCTCAACTGGATGGCCCGATCCTGCCGGTAATTGGTATGAAGAATGGAATCGCCTTCCCCCACGCCGGGATACTCGCCAATGACATGCGGAGGAATGTATTCGTCCACCATTTCCTTTCCGTCTGGAGTCCTGTCATTGGCGTAGGATTGGTTCACAACCGTCATGACGTCCATCCCTTTTTCGCCTATTGCAGACACAATTGCGGCGTACGCCCGGTCGGTCAATTTCCAGTCCCGGGAACGATCCATGGCATAGTAGCGGCCCATTACCGTTCCGACAGAAGCGTTCCCAACCTCCCGTAGGACGTTCAGGAGTTTAGCAACGTATTCCGCCGACGAACGCGGGGGGGTATCACGTCCGTCGAGGAAGGGATGAACGATTATCTTTCCTTTCGGGAATTCGCTTCTCGCCTGACGAATGATTTTGAACAGATGCTCCTGATGCGCATGGACGCCTTCGTCCTGGAGCAAGCCAAAGAAATGGAAAAGGCTTTTCCGTTCTTTCCAGTTCTCGATCAGCCGTTTCCATTGTGCGCCATCGAAGAGGGAGCCATCGGTAAGGCCGTCGTCAATGCGCTTCAATTCTTGGACGACCACTCGGCCGGCCCCCATATTGAGATGTCCGACCTCGGACGATCCCTGGTAGCCTTCAGGCAAGCCGACCGCTTCCCCGGAGGCTTCAAGCAGGGTCCAGGGATGCCGGGCCTTGAGCCTGTCCATGACCGGCGTCCCGGCGGCATAGACGGAATTTCCTTTCGGGTTCCGGTTGAATCCCCATCCATCCCGGATAATAAGAACAACAGGCTTGACAGCCATCGGCGTCTCCTTGAAATAGAAGCAGCGGATTCGCCCGGGGGCGACGTCTGCCAATGCACGGCAACCAAAGATATCCTTGTGTCGGTCTGAAATTGTGAAAAACCTCTCCGGCCAAAAATCACAATTTCAAGCCGCCCATAAAGAGTATATTATAGGGGAAAGGAGCGGAGATGTCCAAGCATTTACGGTTCTTCATAGGCGGCATCATCCAGGGATCCCTGCCGGACGGGATCCATTCCCAGGACTACCGGAAAGAGATCGCCGTCCTGTTGCGAAACGCTTTTCCTGGAGCCGAGGTGTTCGATCCGATCAAGGAATATCCGGACAGTCTCTCCTACAACGACGCGAAAGGCGAAGCCGCCTTTCGCGACTTGATGCGTCGGGCTGGCGAATGCGACGTACTCGTTGCTTTCATCCCCGAAGCCAGCATGGGTACGGCGATCGAACTCTGGAACGCCAGCCGGAACGGCGCCCTGGTAGTGGCGGTATCCGGTCTGAAACGGAATTGGGTCGTCCGCTTCCTTTCCGACCGCATCGTTCCGGATCTTCCGGCCCTAAAAAAATTTATTCTGGATGGCGGTCTCGCTGATGCGGTAGCGGAAAAAGACTCGAAACGTCCCTCCGAACCGGATGCCGCCGTTTCAGGGACGGAGAAGTAACGTACCGCTGTTCATATGCCGGCTATCTGTCCCGGAAGGAAAACGGCGCATTCCGATCACGATTGGACAGAGGCCACGGGAATGTGCCGCCTCAGTATGGCAACTCGGCGCAATCTCATGGGGTAAATATTGTGCTGCTTGCCGAAATTTTTGACTGATTATGGGTTGAAACAGAATGCGGAAAAGACCTGCTTCGCAGTTGCAAGGAGCGGTCGACGTCGGAGAGTGGAGTTGTTTTGGGAGGCGGGTTTTTGGTTGAGAGCCGTTATATTTCGCCACGCAACGGTCGAACACTTTACGCGGAAGGGAATCCATGATCTGGCTAAAAAGCATTCGTCCTTCGTACATCTGGAGCCTCCAAGAAAAAGGAAACCCAAATTATACGAGCGGATTTCAAGTCGCGTCCCTCGCTTTTTAATCTAACAAACAACAGGAAATATGGTTATAGCGATTAAAATGACGCTATTTGGGACAGTAGGGGGGGTGCGCCATTGTTTTTTTTCTGGATTTTTACTTCGGCGTCTGTATAATAAATTTTCCATGTGGCGGGGCCAGGTTTGAGCGTGACATATCGTTATGGCTTCATCCGGCCGGATCGACGGAACGGCCGGTTGGTTTTTATGAAGGAGTGCATATGGCTTTGCAAGCGATCATTCGGTCGGGGGGAAAGCAGGTGATTGTCTCGGAAGGCGATGTTGTTGATGTGGAATTGCTTGATGCCGAACCAGGGCGAAACATCAGCTTCGACGAAGTGCTGATGGTGGTGAACGGCGCCGATTCGAAGATTGGGACTCCAAAGGTTGAAGGCGCCTCGGTGGCGGCGAAAGTTCTGAAGGAGGTGAAAGGCGAAAAAATCAGGACAGTCTTTTTCCGCAGACGCAAGGACAGTATGACTACCAAGGGCCATCGTCAGAAATATCACCGGGTGCGAATTACCGGCGTACACGCCGGATAAGAAAAGCGTAACCGGCCGCTGCGCCTGGAGAAACAGGGAAAAGGCCGTGATTCTTTCCGGAAAAGCCGGATTCAAGAGGGAGATGGTGTTATGGCACACAAAGTCGGTCAAGGCAGCAGCCGCAATGGCCGCGATTCCAATCCAAAATTCCGTGGCGTGAAATGTTTCGGCGGACAGTCGGTTTCCCCTGGGACCATAATCGTCAGACAGAAGGGAAATCGTTTTCATCCAGGCGCCAATGTCGGACAGGGGCGGGACTTTACGCTTTTCGCCCTTGCCGGCGGTGTGGTCACATTCGAGATGGCCAAACGCAAGGTGCATGTGCAATCTGGAGCCGCCGTGATCTAGATGCGAGGTCGCTTCGGAAAAATTCGTCACGATCTGTCCATTTTCGGGCGTTTTCTGAACGGGGAGTGGAGAATGGCGCTTTCCGTTTCATTTATTCATGCTTGAGGATGTTTCCGGCATCATACGCCATCTTTTGGCCGAATATCCGCTGGAGTTTCTGGCCGGACTGGTTTTATTGTGTCTGTCCGCCACCTTTTCCGGGTGTGAGACGTCGCTTTTTTCCCTTACCGTTCCCGAACTGAACCGAATCCGCGCCAGCCACGACTGGCTGGATCGAATCATCGCAAACCTTTGTTCCGATCTCAAACCGCTGTTGTCGGTCCTGCTTTTTTGCAATATGGCGGTGAACACCCTTATCTTTTCCCTGTCCACCCTGATTGCCCAGGATATCGCGGATCGTGCCGGCTCCGGCGTTTCTTTCCTGTTCGGCATGGCAAGTCTCCTGGCCGTACTGTTCTTCGGAGAGGTATTCCCGAAACAACTGGCCATTTCCTCATCCCTCCTTGTCGCCCGCGCCACCGCAATCCAGGTATGGTGCTGCCGCCGCCTCCTGATTCGGCCCATGCGGGTTCTCAACATGACGACCGATTTTTGCGTACGCCTTATTTCTCCTCGAAGCGATCGGGACCGGACGGAAGTGCGCGAGGAGGAGTTGCGCCTTCTCATGGAACTGAGCCGGCAGGACGGCGTTATCAGCGAGGGCGAATATGAA
>JAITKH010000218.1 GCA_031278535.1 Planctomycetota bacterium
CGCGTCATCCCGATGCTGCCGGAGGAGATATCGAACGACATCTGTTCCCTCCGGCCGGAGGAGGAGCGCCCGGCAAAGACCGTCCGCCTTCTCTTTTCGCCCGATGGCGGGCGCTTGGACTATTCGGTGTGCCGCAGCCTGATACGGAGCCGCCGGCGCTTCTCCTACGAGGAGATACGGGACCTGCTGGCCGGCGGGGCCGCCGCCTTTCCGGACCGCGATCTCCTGGACGTCGTTTTCCGGCTGCACGGCCTGGCGATGGCTCTTCGCAAGCGCCGCCTGGCCGGCGGCGCAATCGAGCTCAACCTCGCCGAGCGCAGGGTGATCATTGATCGCGAGGGCAGGGCTGTCGGGATGGAAAAGGTCGAGAACGACTCGTCGCATCAAATGGTGGAGGAGTTCATGCTTGCCGCCAACCGGGCTTTGGCCGAATGGTCGGCCGCCAATGCCCTTCCGGTCCTGCACCGGCGGCATCCTCCGCCCAAGGACGAGCGGGTGGAGGAGCTGTCCCGGTATCTCACCGCCAGCGGCTATCCCTTCAAGCCGCCTTTCCAGCGGAAAAAGCTGATGGGCGTGGTGGCCAGGGCGGCGGGCCGGCCGGAGGAGCACGCCGTCAACCTGATGATTCTGAAAAGCTTCCAGCAGGCGATGTACGGCCCGGATTCCGATGTCGGCCATTTCGCCCTGAATTTTCCCAAATACATGCATTTCACCAGTCCCATTCGCCGCTATCCCGATCTTCATTTGCACCAGATGCTCGATCTCGCCTTCGCCCTTGGCCGGGAGAAGTCGAACAGGCTGCCGAAAAAATCCCGGAAGCGCGTGGCGCCGGAAGACAATCTGGAGGAACTGGGCGCCCACTGTTCGGCCCGGGAGCGCCGGGCCATGCGCATTGAGGAGGAAGTGAAGGATTTCCGCCGCCTGGAACTCTTGTCGCGGGCCGGCGGTCGCGATTTCGAAGCGGTGGTGACGGGCGTGCGGAAATTCGGCGTCTTTGTCGAAATTTCCGGATTTTATGTGGAAGGGTTGCTTTCCAAAGCCGAACTGGCGAAAAAAGGCTTTTCCGCCCGCGAGGAACTGCCTCCGGCGGTGGCGGGCGGGCGGGCGGGGCCGCGCCGGCCCGGGCTAGCGGGGGATCCCGGGTTCCATATCGGGCAGGTGGTCCGGGTCAGGACGCGGAAGGTGGATCTTTCCTCCCGGCGTTGCGAATTGGAGTTGTTGGAAGCGCTCTAAGGCCCCGCGGTCCGCACCCCTGGTTGGCGTGTTGCGGGGAGCGCCCCGGTTCACCTTGTTCCCGCCTCCGGGGAAGTGGGCTCCCCTTCGGCATTGGCGGTCGATTCCGAAACAAACGGACTTCGGAGTCCGCGGATTCAGGCTTTTCAGACCACCCAGTATTCCCCGGAGGAAGGAGCCGGATATGGACAACAAGACGCTTCTTGACATGCTTCGCCTTGTCCTGGATGGCGTCGAGTGGTTGTGTCCCAGACCAGCCGACATGTTTCGGCCCATGGAACCGTTTTTCCGCGCCATGGGAATGGAGAGCGCCATAATCTATTTCGACGACGACTTTCCCGACGCCATGCAGAACGTCTTTTCCTACGGGGACACCAGCGTCTTCCCCGATCGCGTGGTCCGGAGCGAAACGGCGACGCTGATGGAATCCCTTCGCCGGCAGATGAAAGGCGTTCCCGGTTTCATTGCGGACCGGATCCGGGTCAACCGCCGCGAACTCGGCGCCATCGCCGCCATCGGCAAGGATCCCGTCGAGAATTTCGACATCCTGGTGCATTTCATCTCCCTCATGTCCCTTATCGAGCGCGGCCGCCGCAACTTCCAGCGCGAGCGCGAGGAGCGGGAAGTCTTTTTCGCCCAGTCCCTGGCCAATCGCCTGCTCCTGCACCGCCCCCCGGAGGTGAAGAATCTCCGTTTCGACTGCCAGTTCATTCGCTCCCTCGAATGCAGCGGCGAATTTTACGATGTCATACCCCGCCGGGAGGACGACATCTTCGGCATGTTCGGATGTTGCAACGGACATGGCCTGCGTACCGTCATGGCCGTGAACATGCTCATGCGGGAAATCCGCCGCTTCCGCGAGTCCTGCCGCCATCTTTCGGATGTGGTGCGGGGAGTGAACGCCTACCTGCTCCGGTACGGACACCGGATGCGCCAGGCGAGCCTCTGCCTTTTCGAAATCGATATGCGCAGGCGGCGGCTGCACCTGGCCAAGGCCGGACGCCTGGGGATAATCCTCGGCGGGGCGGGAATCGAGGTCAAGAACGTTTCGGCCGGCGGCGGCATCTTTCTCGGGCTTTACGAGGATCCGGCCATCCAGGACGAGACCTTCGAATTCCGGCCCGGCCACAGCATCCTTATGGCCACGGAAGGCTTCTATCATTCCCGGAACAGCCCGACCGTCAGGCCCCAGCTCCGGTGGTTCCTCCAGGCGGTGGAGAACGCGATGGCGCGTTCTCCGGATTCCGGGGTTTCGCTCGCCAAGGCCACGGTGGACAATCTCAAGGCGGCGACGGACTATTCGCCCGAGTCGATGCTCACCCTTTCAATCGAGTCGACGGAACGCAAGACCACACGGGTATTTTCCAAAAAAACAAGGCGCCGGGCGCGCTCCGGCGACAAGGAGAAAAAAGATGAACCAGGTGATTGAAGCCATTCTTGCCCGCCGCAGCGTCCGTTCCTACCGCGAGGAGGCGGTGCCAACCCCGGAGATGGAGGCGGTGGTCGAGGCCGGACTGTACGCCCCGAGCGCCAGGAATGCCCAGGCCTGGCACGTTTCCGTCATTCGCGATCGGAAGACAATCGCGGAACTGGGGGATGAATTGAAGGAAGCCATCATTCGCTGCCAAGTGGAGAGATATTTGGCCCTTGCCCGGAGCGCGGAATACCGGATGGGGTTCGGCGCCCCCGTTTTCGTGATCGTTTCGGCCGATCCGGCCGTGTCCGTTTGCCCGGAACAGGATTCGGCCCTGGTGCTCGAAAACATGTTCCTGGCCGCCCATTCGCTCGGCATCGGGAGTTGCTGGGTCAACCAGCTCTGCCCGGTGTGCGACGATCCGGCCTTTCGCCGGCGGCTGGACGCCCTGGGCGTCCCCGCTTCCCACAAGATTTACGGGGCCGCCGCTTTCGGCTATAATGGCGGAGTCCATCCCAAGGCGCCGCCGCGCCGGGAAAACGCGGTTTCCTGGATCGGCTAGCGTTCCGCCGGCGTTCGCAATCATTGTCGCATGCAGCGAGGAGAACATGGAATGACCAGTCAGGCCGCCGCGCATCCCTGCGGGGGGAACGCGGACAACACTTTCAGCGCCTTGTACAGCGATGACCCCCGGCAGAACCTGGTTCTTCGGAAAATCGCCCATTCGCCCGTGATCAAGGAATTTCACCTCCATTGCCCGGTGGTGGCCAAGTCGGCCGGGGCCGGGCAGTTCGTCATTGTCCGCGGGGACGACCGGGGCGAACGCGTTCCCCTCACCATTGCCGACTATGATCGCGATTCCGGGCTGCTCGTCCTGGTGTTGCAGGTGGTCGGCCTGGCCAGCCACAAGCTGGACGAAATGGAGGAGGGCGACAGCCTGCTGGACGTCGTCGGTCCCCTGGGGCATAAGTCGGAGATAGACAATTTCGGCGTCGTCGCCTGCATCGGCGGCGGCCTCGGCATCGCGCCCGTGTATCCCATCCAGCGCGCCCTGAAACAGGCCGGCAACCGGGTCATTTCCATCATCGGCGCCCGTTCGCGGGATTTGCTTTTCTGGGAAGACAAGATGCGGGCCGTCTCCGATCGGTTGATTGTCACCACCGACGACGGATCGGTCGGCGAAAAGGCCTTTGTCAACCAGCCGCTCAAGGCGATGCTCGAGAAAGGCGACCGGATTGACCGGGTCGTGGCCATCGGCCCCCCGGTCATGATGCGGGCCGTGGCCGAGACTACCCGCCCCTTCAACGTCAAGACCATCGTCAGCCTCAATTCCATCATGGTCGACGGCACCGGCATGTGCGGATGCTGCCGGGTGGAGGTCGGGGGGAAGACCAGGTTCACCTGCGTGGACGGGCCCGAGTTCGACGCCCACGAGGTGGACTTCGCCATGCTCCTTTCGCGCCTCTCGCCCTATCGGGAGAAGGAGGCGGCGGTCTACAGCCGGCACCGGCAGCCGGAAGTGGCGGAAGTGAAAAAGGCCCCGGGGCGGACTCCCATGCCGGAGCAGGATCCGGCCGTCCGGGCGAAAAATTTCAGCGAGGTGGCCCTCGGCTACGAGCCGGAGATGGCCCGATCCGAGGCGGCCCGCTGCCTCCAGTGCAAAAGGGCGCTGTGCGTCGACGGCTGTCCGGTGAACGTGGACATCCCCGCCTTTATCCATGAAATCCGCGAGGGCCGGTTCGGCCCCGCCGCCAAAATCCTCAAGCGCACCAACAACCTGCCGGCGATTTGCGGCCGGGTTTGTCCCCAGGAGACCCAGTGCGAGGCCCGCTGCGTCCTTGGCCGGAAGGGCGAGCCGGTGGCCATCGGCCGCCTGGAGCGTTTCGCCGCCGATTCCGAGGCGGCTTCGGGCATCTCCTCGATTCCCGCCAGGCCCGCCCTTTCCGGGAAGCGGGTGGCCATCGTCGGTTCCGGCCCCTCCGGCCTTACCGCCGGGGCCGATCTCGCCCTGCTCGGCCACGACGTGATCATTTTCGAGGCCCTGCACGCGCCCGGCGGCGTCCTGGCGTACGGCATTCCCGAGTTCCGCCTTCCGAAGGCCATCGTCCGCCAGGAATGCGACTATCTCCGCCGGATCGGAGTGGAATTCAGGATGGACTATCCCATCGGGCCGACCATCACCGTCCCGAAACTGCTTGAAACCGGCTTCGACGCCGTATTCATCGGCAGCGGA
>JAITKH010000250.1 GCA_031278535.1 Planctomycetota bacterium
CTGTCCCGCCTCTTCACCGGCGAAGTCGGGCTTGCCTTCTTTCCGAAAACCGAGAGCGGATATGATTGGCTTTTGGTCTTGCCCTGCAGTACCGATCCTCAGGCGATGCTGCAAACTTCCCAAAGTATGATGGAAAGAAACCGCACCCAAATCCATTCTCCGGACCGGGATTGGCAAAACTCTGTTTGCTGGGCCGCCGTCGCCCCGGGAACCTTCCGCCTGAATGGCAATTTTCTCCTGCTGGCTTCGACAGGGGCGCTCATGCTCTCCACCCTGGATCAGCTTACAACCGGTTCTTCCTTTGCCGGCAATCGGGACTTCGCCAGGCAGATCGCCCAGGCCGAAGACGGTCACGGACTTCTTGTATACCTGAATCTCCCGGAGATCGCGGTGCGGGAATATCCCAACCTTTCGCAAATCATGCGGACAATTTATCCACGATCCTCCGGCCTGAACAGCCGCCCTCCACTGGCCATGATCCGTCGCTACGCCAGGGGCGCCACCTGTTTCCTCGTTCCCCATGCCGACGGCGGTTTCACACGAGCAACCGTGCAAGCTCCACTTCCCTCGTTTCTGGCCATGGCCGGCGGCTCCATTCTTCGCTTTCCCATGAATCTCCGGGCCGACGGCCGGGAAGGAATGCAAAAATCCCGCGACAACATGAAGTTCCTCTGGCTCAAGCTTCAGGAATATGCCAGCCGTTTCGGCCATTTTCCCGACAATCCCGAGGATTTGCGCGAAAGCCTGTCGATGGAAAATCTGACGGAAGACGGCATAGACGACATTTTCACCGCTCCCGCCTCCCTGTCGCGGCTGACGCCTGAGGAAGCCGCGGCAAGTTCCTATACCTATTTGGCCGGCTTGATTCCGGGAGACGAGCCGGATATCCCGCTTGTGTACGAATCGCAGCCATGGAGCGAAGATTTCATCGGCATGTATCCGCAATTTGGACAAGGGGCGGCCATACAAAGCGCCCCGGCGGAAACGGGAGATTTTCTTCCCTTTCGCCAGTTCATTCAATTGAACGGGGAGGTGGTCACCATGACCGAACGACGGTTCCGGGAAAAGATTATGCCCCGGCTGGCCGAACGGGAATGAGTTTTTCCTTCAAAATTCAAGCAAAGGACGGTCAGGCACGGGCCGGGTTCCTTGATACCCCCCACGGAACGGTGAAAACCCCGTTTTTTATGGTCGTCGCCACCGCCGCCTCGGTCAAGGGCATGACCATCGGGCAGCTTCACGCGACCCGGGCCAGGGTACTCCTCGCCAATGCCTACCATCTTTCCATACGCCCGGGAGCGGAGGCGGTGGCGGAACGGGGCGGTCTCGCCGCTTTCATGGGCTGGCACGGCCCCACGCTGACCGATTCCGGCGGCTACCAGATTTTTTCTCTTGCCAGACGCCGCCGCTTGACCCCGGACGGAGTCCTTTTCAACAACCATATCGATGGCCGCAAATTGCTTCTGACGCCGGAAGGCGCGGTGGAAATACAGTCTCTCCTTGGAGCCGACATAATGATGTGCCTGGATGTCTGTCCTCCGGCGGGAGCGGACCGGGCGGAACATGAAAATGCCCTTCGGCTCACCCATGCTTGGGCCGGCCGTTCCCGCCGAATATGGAAAAATGAAGGAAAACAAGCCTTATTCGGCATTGTACAAGGGGGACTTTCCGAAGAACTGCGCCAGGAAAGCGCCGATTTCCTCACCCGACTCGACTTCCCCGGCTACGGAATCGGCGGCGTGGCGGTGGGCGAATCAACCCCGGACATCAGGCGTATCGTCTCCTATACCGCCTCCCGGCTTCCGGACACAAAACCACGTTATCTCATGGGAGTTGGAACGCCCAGGGACATCATCGAAGCGGTTGCGGCCGGGATCGACATGTTCGATTGCGTCATGCCTACTCGCCACGCCCGACATTTCCAAGCCTTCACCTCCCGTGGGCCAATCAACCTTCGGAACGCCTGTTTTGCCCGGGACGATCAACCCATTGAGGACGGCTGCGACTGTGAAACCTGCCTTTCCGTCAGTCGCGCCTATCTGCGCCACCTGGCGATTCTTGGTGAAATCATGGCGTCGGTGTGGCTGACTATCCATAATGTCAGATTTTATCTGCGCCTGCTGGAATCTCTGCGATCCGCCATTCTCGCCGGCCGTTTAGCCGAGACTGGACGGTGCCTGTATCCCGGCGATTGAGGCGCTATTCACGAATTTGCCCCTCGCCCTCGACGATCCATTTGTATGTGGTGAGACCTTCAAGTCCGACCGGACCGCGGGCATGCAGCTTGTTGGTGGAAATCCCGATTTCCGCCCCCAGGCCGTATTCGGCGCCGTCGGCAAGGCGGGTGGAGACATTCACCATGACGGACGAACTGTCCACATCTCGCTTGAAGCGTTCCGCCGCCGCCAGGCTCCTGGTGACAATGGCGTCCGTATGGCCGGAACCATAGGAATTGACATGATGGATTGCCGAATCGATGTCAGGGACGATTTTCACGGACAGGATCAGATCGTTGTATTCGGTTCGCCAGTCCTCCTCCGTCGCCGGAATGGTTTGGATTCCGGCTTTTTTGGCGATTTTTTCCGTTTCTTCATCTGCGCGAATTTCAACTCCGGCCGCTGCCAGGGCAGCGAGACAACCGGGCAGAAATGCGGCGACCTTCCGGTGCGCCAGAAGGGTCTCGGTAGCATTGCAGGTTGACGGGCGATTCAGTTTGCCATTCAAAACAATCCGTTCCGCCATACCGGGATCGGCTGTGGCGTCCACATAGGTATGACAAACGCCTTCCAGGTGCTTCAGCACCGGTATGCGGCTGCCCTGCATAACCGTCTCCACCAGTCCCTTGCCACCCCTCGGCACAACCAGATCGATATGGCGATCCAGGGCGAGGAGCGCGGTGACCAATTCCCGGTCGGGGATTGTTACCGTCTGCGCCGATTGTTCCGGCAATCCGGCCGATTTGAGGGCAAGGGCAATCAAGCGGCCCAGCTCCCGATTGGAACGGACAGCCTCTCGACCGCCCCGGAGAATACAGGCGTTACCGGACTTGAGGGAAAGGCAGGCGGCGTCCACTGTCACGTTCGGACGGGATTCGTAAATCATGAGGATAACTCCGAGAGGCACCCGGACCCGGCTGATTCGGATACCGTTAGGGAGTACGCCCCCATCCAAAATACGGCCCACCGGATCGGGCAAGGTCGCCACCTTTCGCGCTCCGTCGGCCATGGCCGTAATCCGATCCTTGTTGAGCGCCAAACGTTCCCGCATGGCGGCGGAAAGCCCGATTTTCTTCGCTGCCGCCAAGTCTTGCCGGTTGGCGGCAAGGATACGCGCGGCCGATTTCTCAAGCAGTCCCGCCAGAGTCAGCAGCGCCATATTCTTCCTGGCGCTGTCGGCAGCCGCCAGGAACGGGGCGGCCTCCTCCGATTCCATGGCGAGGGTGAGGGCGAGATTGTGAAATTTGCTCATGGCTGCTCCCTTTGGAAAACGTCCGGAAATGAACAGGGCCAGGTGACGGGGCGGGATTGAAGACGGCGGGATAATCCTGGAGGCCGGGCTTTTCCGCCTTGGCACGCCGGCCGTCCGTCGTGTCGGGAACGAGCCGGAAGAAATACCGCCCCGTCTCTTCCATGCCCGTCCCGCCGGCAATGACGGGCCCGGCATCGATTCGTCCCTGGCCGGCCGCTCCTTACAATCCGCCGAACGTCTTCTTAAAGGGGGCGATTCGCTCGCGTATAGCCTGCCCCAATGTCATGGTATCGGACAGGTAGATGACCAGGCCGTAGCCGCGATCATATTTTTCCTTCGCGTCCTCCCACCCGCTCCCGACGGTGGCGAGTATCTTGCCGGCCTGAAGCACCTTTTTTTCGATGCCGAGAATGGCATCCTTCACATCCGGGTCACCGGGACTGGCGAAGCGGCCCATGCTGGTGGAAAGATCCATTGGACCAATGAAAATCCCGTCCAGGCGTTCCACCGTCAGGATTGCGTCAAGATTGCGGATTGCTTCCACCGTTTCCACCTGGGTAAAAATGAAAATCGCATCGTTTGCCCGTTTGAGATATTCGATTGATTGGTTGGCGTAATGCGCCGCCCTGGGGCTGCCGGCGATGCCGCGGACGCCGGCCGGCGGATATTGGGCCGCCGCCACAGCCCGCACGGCTTCCTCCCGGGTATTGACATAAGGGACGATGAGACCGTAGACCCCGGCGTCAAGGATGCGCTTGATGGCGACCATGTCGTTCCAAGGGGCGCGGGCAAAGGGAACGGCCGGGCAATTCTTCATGGCCTGGATTTGGGAAGCCAGGATCATGATGTCGCCGGGGCCATGTTCAAGGTCGATAACTCCCACATCCACGCCGGCTTCGGCAACAATTTCAGCGGTGACGCCGCTTCCGGCCTGGAGCCAGCAGGCAGACAACTTGCCTCCGGCCCTCAATTTTTCCTTGGCGGGATTGACATTGTCCACAAGCATCGAATCTCTCCCCTGTCAAAATGGAATTCCTCACGTTCGCGACTACAATGAATAATCGCCGTTCGCACCGATTTGTCAAGAACAGTCGAAACACCCGCCGGCTCGTTTCCCGCGATCTCCCGGGAAATTCGGACCGGCCCTTACCCTGAACGCCGCCGCCAGAGGGAATGAGGGCGGGTTCAGATTCAATGAATGGGAAAAAAGGGAATGAAATGTCCCGCGTCATCCCCGCCGCCATTCATCCCGCTTGAGCCGATCGGACAGAATGCCGATTCCCCGCTCCAAATCATCCTTCTTTATATTGAAGGCCGGGAGCATCCGGATGATGGTTGTATGGGTACAATTGACCAGAAGGCCATGCTCGCGGCAATCATTTACCAGGGCGATTCCCGGATGCTCCAGTTCAATGCCGATCATGAAGCCGACCCGGCGCAGGTTCTTAATTCCGTATTCCGGTCCAATCAGGCTGCCCAGCCGTTGATCGAGCCAGCCGCCCAATTCCCTGACGTTCTCCATCACCCGCTCCTCCTCCATCGCCTTGAAGGCGGCGATGCCGGCGGCGCAGCCGAGCGAATGCCCGCCGAAGGTGGAGGCGTGGGTACCGGGCTTGAGGGCGGCGGCCACTTCGGGCTTCGCCAGAAGAACGGCCATGGGCATGCCGCCGGCGATGGCCTTGGCCGTGGTGATGACGTCCGGTTCCACGCCGAAATACCGGTATCCGAACCATTCGCCCAGGCGGCAGGGGGCGGTCTGCACCTCGTCGAAAACGAGAAGCATCCCCAACTCGTCGCAAAGCCGGCGCAGAAAGGCGAGAAACTCGCGGCTGGCCGCCACGACCCCGGACTCGCCCTGGACAGGTTCGAGCATTATGGCACAGGTATCGGCATTGACCACCGCTTCCACTGAAGCCGGATTATTCACCTCGGCATAATCGAAACCGGGGACGACCGGCGTAAATCCCTTCTGATATTCGGGCTGGCCGGTGGCGGCGATGGCGCCCATGGTACGGCCGTGGAACGAATGCCGCATGGTGACAATCCGGTGGCGCGGCTGGCGGGCCAATCGTACCATTTTGATTGCCGCCTCGTTCGCTTCGGCGCCGGAATTGCAGAAAAAAGCCTGGCGGCCTCCCGATCGGGTGGAGAGGATTTCGCCAAACTCTCCCTGCTCCTCGTTGTAATAATTATTGGCGACATGGATAAGTTTCCGCGACTGGCGGGCAATCGCCTCGGCCACTGCCGGGTGGCAGTGCCCAAGGCCGGCAACGCCCCAGCCGGGAAAGAGATCAAGATATTCCTTCCCGTCGGTGTCCCAGATGCGGCTGCCCTCCCCTCGCGCCACGCAGAGGGGAAAGCGGGAATAATTGGCGACGACACAGTTGTCGAACTGGTTGCGGATTTGTGAAAAATCCATTCTTTGGCGCCTTTCTATTGGGGGAGTACCACCTCCGTACCAACCCCCGACCGGGTGAAAATTTCAAGCAGCAGCGCGTGCGGCAGGCTGCCGGCGACGATATGGACTTTTCCCACCCCGCCTTCCAGGGCAAAAAGGGCGGCCTCGGTCTTGGGAATCATGCCGCCGCCGATGACGCCTTCCCGGAGAAGTTCCATCACATCCTTCGGGGCGAGCCGCGAACAGACAGAGGCCGAATCGTCCGGATCCCGATAAATTCCGGGGATGTCGGAAATGAAGACCAGTTTTTCCGCGTGGAGATCCCTCGCTATCAAAGCCGCGGCGGTGTCGCCATTGACGTTGTACAAAACGCGGGACTCGTGGCCGCAGCCGCAAGCCACCGGGGCGACGAGAGGAATCCGTTTCTCGCCGTCGGGCCAGGCGGCGGCGGCGAAGGCGCGGTGGATCGGAGTGGAATCAATGGCAACCGGCTCTCCGACGAAACCGAGATCGGCTTCGGGACGGCCGGGTATGGTTTTCCTGATCGCCCGGAGAAAGGCGTGATCGCGGCCGTTGAGCAGAAAGCCGTCCCCACCGGATTCGCGCAGCAGGCCGAGAAGTTCGGCGCCGACTTCGTCCACAAGGACGCGGGAAACTATCGCCATGGCGGCGGCGTCCGTCACCCGCTGCCCCTGGATGAAACGGGCCGAGCGGCCGGTGTTTTCCTTCATGGCGGCGGAAATCTTCCTGCCCCCTCCATAGACCACCACCGGCCGCACGCCGACCGCCAGCATGATCTGGCAGTCCACAAAAATGCTTTTCAGCGTCTCCGGATCGTCCTGGGCCGAACCGCCGAGTTTGATCACCACAATCCGGTTCTTGAACTTCCTGATATAGGGAAGCGCCTCGGTAAGTACCTGCTCCTTTTTTATCGCTTCTTCCGTTTCCATGGCGTCCGTTCTTTTTCCGAATCCGGGAATCGGCGGCATGCCGGCCCCGACAAACCGGGCAGCACCGCAACAATCTGTGGAAAATATGTTTCTTCGTCCAATCTGTCAAGTCCGCTATCCAAAAAGTTTGAAAAATCGGTTGCCGCCGGCCGGAGACGGCGGAATGCGGTGAAGCATTGCCGTCTCGGCCACGTGCCGGAATCCAAGCCCCCGGTAGAGCGCCACCGCCGGATGGTTATCGGCATAGACATGGATTTCAAGGAATTCGCCGCCAAGCGACGCTACATGCTCCATCAGCCGCGACAGGTTGACCGAAGCGTACCCGCGTCTCTGGCGATCGGGCGACGTGTTCACCCCAAAAAGGCTGAACAATGCCCGTCCGTCCGCCTCCGATTCGCCGTCCATGAAGGCGAAGACCGCCCGCGACAGGACGTCTCCATTTGGAAGCGCAAGATTGTGATCCCAAAGATCCCGCCCTCGAAACACCTGATCCAGCCAGGTTTCCTCCCGGCGGGGGGAGCAGCGGACAACCGTCCCCGGCGGCATTCGGCGAAGACGGACTGCGGAAAGATCGGCCCGCATGACAATGCTTTTCCTGACCATCATGAAACCGGCCCGGCGGAAAAGGCGATACAGCTCCGGTTCCGACAGGAACACCCCGGAACGTTCCGAGCCGTCGGCGAGACTGTTGTAGGCGAAGCCATAGGGCCACGCCCCCATGGCGTCCACCAGCCTCAGGCCCGGCTTCTGCCTGGACAGAAAATCAAGACCGTCGCCCAGGAGACGTCCGCCCAAACCCTGGCGGCGAAAGGGACGATCCACCAGGAGCATTTCAATCACGCCGGAACTGCCGGCAATCGCGTCGTTGATGATGTTGGCATGCAAGATGCCGGCAAGATTACCCGACTTGGTCCTTGCCGCCCGCATCGCCCCTATCCCGGATCCGTCCGCCGCAAAAAGATTTTTTTGAAGGAGTTCGCAGTTCCAGAACCGAAAAGAATGGCGATCGACCGAATTCCGGTTCCACAGATCCGCCACTTCCCGAAGCAGTCCGGGAGGAAAATTGACGGTCCAATTGTCCAATACGAAGGACATTCTCCGCCTTCCAATCTGGCCGCCGGATAAGGAGCGATTATAGCGATTG
>JAITKH010000254.1 GCA_031278535.1 Planctomycetota bacterium
CATTCACGCAATGGTTCAAGAATGAAAGCCGGCACGCGAGCGTCGCCGATCCTGGTTCCGTCCGCCGGGCCGTGATAATCGCTGCCGCCGGATACAAGAAGTTTCCGATCGCGGCAATAGTCAAGCAGCCCGGCAATCAATCCGTTTCCGTGTTTTGGGTGGTATGCCTCGACTCCTTCCAACCCCAGGTCAACCAATTTCTCCAAATCTTCCACCAGATTGCTGACGCCGGGGTGGGCAAGAACGGCGACTCCCCCCAATTCCTTTGCAAGCCCTATCCCCTCCGCCGCCGAGAGGCGGAGTTTCTCCACATGCACCGGCCCGCCATCGTAAAGATAACGGGCAAAAGCCTCGCCCACGCTCCCTACGATGCCCCGTTCCACCAGGGCCCGCGCCAGGTGCGGACGGCCATATACGCCAGTCGCGCCGACCTGGAGATCCGAAATATTCAGGCGAATGCCCAGTCCGGCCAATCGCTCCAGCATCAGGCGCATCCGTTTTTCGCGAAAACGCGAAAACGCCTCCAATCGGCCGGCCTGGGGAGAATCCGGATCGGCGAAAAGGGAGAGGATATGCGTCTCCTTTCCCTCCAACTCGCAGGAAAGTTCCGTTCCGATAACGCATTCAATGCCTTGGGCCAGGCAGGCCGCACGCTTTTCCTCCACCCCCGCCAGCGAATCGTGATCGGTGATGGCCAGGGCCAGGATATTTCGCCGCGCCGCGATTTTGGCCAATTCGGCGGGAGCAAGCGTGCCGTCGGAATAGCGGCTGTGAACATGAAGATCGACGGTTGGGCGAATCGGCACGTCTCTCTTTTCCCCCTCCTTCGCCTATGACCCGCCCGGCAGGCTGTCCGCCACGCCATTCACGAAGGCGCCGGAGTCCTTGTCGCCGAAACGCTTGGCCAGTTCCACCGCTTCGTCCAGCACCACCCGGCGAGGCGAACCCCCCAGCCGGAGTTCGGCGGCGGCGAGGCGGAGAACGTTCCGTTCGATTGTCCCGATACGAGCCACCTGCCAATTGTCGGCCGCCCGGCCGATGTCCCCGTCAATGGCGCCCAGATTCTCCAGCGCCCCCTGGATAAGCGAAAGGGCGAAGTTCTCGGCCTCGTCACGCCGCGGATCCCCGTTGTCCGGCTTGAAACCGTCCACGCCCTCCCGTTCCGCCAGGTGCTGAAAGCGGAAAAAAACTTCCGGGGTCTCAACCCCGGAAAAGCCGTTCAGATCCGCCATGAACAGATATTGCAGGGCAAGGCGCCGGCCCAGGCTGCGCGGTCGCACAGTCAGCCGCCGAGGCTTCGCAGCAGGGAAGCCATCTCAATGGCGGCGAGGGCGGCGTCAAATCCCTTGTTCCCGGATTTGGTCCCGGCCCGTTCGATAGCCTGTTCGATGCTGTCGGTGGTGAGGACGCCGAAAGCAATCGCCTTTTCCGACGCCAGTGACACCTGCCCGATGCCCTTTGCCATTTCGGACGCCACGTAATCGAAGTGGGGGGTGGCTCCCCGAATCACCGCCCCAAGGGCAATGACGGCGTCGTAGGCGGGGTTGGCGGCGGCGAGGCGAACCGCCGGCGGGATCTCGAAAGCTCCCGGAACTCGAACAATCGCGATGTCCTCGTCCCTTGCTCCATGACGAACCAAGGCGTCCACCGCGCCTTCCAGCAGGCGCTCCGTAATAAACGAATTGAAGCGGCTTACCACAATGGCGGTCCGCAATCCTGCCGCCGACAGATTCCCCTCGATAACCTTTGGCATGCGTTCTCCCTATGCAGCCGGCAGCGTTCGCCGCCGTTTCGTGTTAAATCACATCACCTGGCAGAAGGTGGCCGAGCTTGGTGCGCTTGGCCTCAAGATAGCGCCGGTTCTCCGCATGGGGCGGCATTGTCAGCGCAACGCGCTCTATCACCTCAAGCCCGTAACCTGAGAGGCCGGTTATTTTTTTCGGGTTGTTGGTGATCAGGCGGAGGCGTCTCGCACCCAGATCCGCCAGGATCTGCGCACCCAGGCCATAGTCGCGGAGATCGGCCGGAAAGCCGAGCTTCGCATTCGCTTCCACCGTATCCAACCCCTGTTCCTGAAGGACATAGGCCCTGAGCTTGTTGTCAAGTCCAATGCCTCTTCCCTCCTGCCGCATGTAAACGAGTATCCCCCGCCCCTCGTCCTGAATCATCCGCATGGCCGTCCGGAGCTGTTCGCCACAGTCGCACCGGAGCGAATGAAAAACATCGCCGGTCAGGCACTCGGAATGGACCCGGGTAAGAATCGGGTCTTCAAGAGCGGACGCGCCCGGGAAGATGCCGTCGCCCATGACAAGGGCGAGGTGGGTCTCGTTCTGGAATTCCGCCTGATAGGCATGGAGGCGAAAATGTCCGGTTCCGGTCGGCATGTCGACCGAAGCGACGGCGGATATCAGGCGTTCATTCTGCCGGCGGTATTGGATAATCTGCGCCACCGAGAGGATTTTGACGTTGTGGCGGAGCGAGAACTCTTCCAGTTGCGGCACTCTGGCCATGCTGCCGTCCGGGTTCATAATCTCGCAAATGACGCCGGCCGGCGGCAAGCCGGCGAGGCGCATGAGATCGACGGAGCCTTCAGTCTGGCCGGTGCGCGCAAGGACGCCGCCGGGTTTGGCCCGAATCGGCTGGACATGGCCCGGCCGCACCAGATCGGAGGCCCGGGAGGAAGGGTCGACGGCCACTCGGATAGTGTGGGCGCGATCGGCGGCGCTGATTCCGGTGGTGATACCGGTCTTCGCCTCAACGGTGACAGTAAAGGCGGTGCCGAACGTAGCCTGGTTGTCGCATACCATCTGCGGGAGGTCGAGGCGTTCGCACGTTGCCGCGTCAAGGGTTAGGCAAATCCAGCCCCTGGCCTCGGCGGCCATGAAATTGATCGCCTCGGGGGTGACCAGGGAGGCGGCGATAACGAGATCCCCCTCGTTCTCCCGGTTTTCGTCGTCAACCAGGATAATCATGCGCCCGGCCTTGAGATCGGCCAACGCCTCCGGTACTTCGGCAAAGCCCATGCGCTCCTCCTGATG
>JAITKH010000274.1 GCA_031278535.1 Planctomycetota bacterium
CGCACGGCCTGGAGTCGTCGCCCTATCTGGATTTTCCGCTGTACTTGATTGATCTGGCGGCAATGCCGGAAAATCGGATACGCGGCCATTCCGCTGTCAAGGTGCTTCTTTCGCCAGGCGGCGGCCGGCAAGCTGTTTGATCGGCGTTTCAACCGTATTGTTGTCACGCTGATCAAGGCGTATCCGGATTTCCGCCTTCTCCACTGGCTGAAGGCGCTTATCAGCTATGCTTTTTGCCACGGGCGCTTAACGGATGGGGTGAAAACGGCGATTGACATGGCGGGAAAATATACAGGCAGAAAGGAGGCGACCGACATGACTGTCAGCCTGGCCGAGGAATTGATGCGCAAGGGAAAGGCGAAAGGCAGGGAAGAAGGAAGAGAAGAGAGGAAGGCAGGGAGGAAGGCGAGGCAAAAGCGATGGTCATGACCCTCAAGACCCGTTTCGGCGCGGTTCCAAGGGATGTTGTCAAAAAGGTACAGTCGCACGGCACTCCGGGTGCGCTTGAGCCCCTGATTGTCCAGGCCGTAACCTGTTCCTCCCTCGATGAATTCAAACGCGGTTTACGGTAACACCTGTTCCCTTGCCCTGTCTCTTTCGTCGCCGTAACGGGGGCAGGTCGTGGCGCCTCTCTCCAGGAGGACAAGTGTCGCATTGAAGGCGGCGATCGGGATGCATGGCGGGATTTTGGTCAGAAATGAAGGTAAGCGTTCACGGGTCAAAATGGTCATTTTTTGAGCGAAAATTTGGCTTTCTTGTACGATTATGCATCTAAAAATTCTTGCAAAACGGCTTTTTTGACCCGTGAACGCTTACAAATGAAGAACCCCTTGGAGAACGCCGAAATGAACTCCGTGGCGACGGTCGCCCGTCCCGCCGTCGTGACTGGCTGCACTGGCGAGATCGGGAACGCCCTGGCCGGTCTGCTTCTTGAACGCGGTGTCGAGGTATATGCCCTCTGCCGGCCGCGTTCCTGGCGGTTACAGTTTCTTCCATCCTCGCCCCGCCTTCACTTCGTGGAACGAGACATTTTCAGCCTGGACGGCGTAGAAGAGGCCATAGGAAAGCCGTGCGGCGCCTTTTTCCATCTGGGCTGGCACGCATCCTACGGTCCCGAGCGAACCAATCCTCGCGGACAGGTCCGGAACGTCTCCGCCGCCCTGGACGCGGTTGCCTTGGCGATGCGCCTCGGTTGCTCCGTCTTCGTCGGCGCCGGTTCGCTTTCTCAGTACGGCAGCGTCGAGGAAACAATCGCCCCGGAAACACCGATGCAGCCGGTAACCGCCTACGGCGTCGCCAAGCTGTGCGCCGAGCAGATGACCAGACTTCTGGCAGCCGATTTCGGCCTGCGCCACGTCTGGGGAAGAGTTCTTAGCGTCTATGGCCCTTGCGACGGACCCTTCACCTTGATATCCTCCCTTATGCGGGCCCGGCTTCGCGGGGAGGAACTTCCGATCACCCCCTGCGGGCAGCTTTGGGATTTCCTCTATGCTCGGGACGCCGCCAGGGCTTTTCTCGCCATGGCCGAACGGGGCGGGAATGGCAAGGCCTACTGTGTGGCCTCGGGCGCCTGTCGCCCGCTCCGGGAATTCGTCGCCGATTTCGCGGCCTTGCCGGGCGGAACGGTGAAAATCCGCTTCGGCGGCATGCCCTATGCGCAGAACCAGCGCATGCGCCTCCAGGGGGACATATCGGCGCTCGCCGCCGACACCGGCTTTGCCCCGGCCACGCCGTTCGCCGAGGGCATAGCCCGGACTTGGCGCTGGTACCAGGAGCATCCGGAAGCTGCCGCCCTGCCGGAAGGAGACGCGACATGAACCGTCCCAAAATGAACGCGGCGTTGCAAACCCTGGACAGTCTGATCGGCGATCCGCGCCAGGGCCTGCCGGAGGAGATTTTCCTCTTCGCCTCATCCATCACGCCGATGGTAAACGCCGACCTGTTGGTCCGGGACGACGAGGGGCGCATCCTCCTCTCCTGGCGGGACGACGAACATTCCGGTCAGGGCTGGCATGTGCCGGGCGGCATCGTCCGTTTCCAGGAGACGCTGGAGGAACGGCTCCAGAAAACCGCCCTGCGCGAATTCGGCAGCCCTGTGGAGTTCGATCCCCGGCCGCTGGAACATGTCGAATTCATCGAACGGGATCATCGCGAACGTGGCCATTTCGTCACCTTCGTCTATGCTTGCCGCCTGCCCGCCGGTTGGAACGCGGCCAGCCAGCCGTGGAAACCGGGCGAGGCCGGATACCTTGCCTGGCATGCCGCCTTTCCCGAAAACATGATCCAGGTCCACCATTATTACCGCAAATATTTCCCCGAAAGGAGCCGGGCATGTCCCTGACGGCGAGAGAACAGGCGAACCGGAATTACCTGAAGGAAAACAAGCCGTACGTCCACGAAAAGATAGGAAGGTTCGGGGAGAAGATCCGCCGCGGCGAATCGATAGCCATAATCCAGATGCAGTACAACTACCAGTGCAACCTGGCCTGCGAACATTGCTGCGCCAGGCGCCTGCAGGGCGAGAACCCCAATCGGCGGATGACTGTGGACGACGTCCGGGACCTCGCCAGTCAGGCCGACGGCATGGGACTGGCCCGCTTCGTCATCACCGGCGGCGAGCCCCTGACCTTCAGGGACCTGGAGGCGGTGGTGGCCGCCATCGACCCGGAAAAATTTTACATTAACGTCGACACAAACGGATGGTTCCTCGACCTGGAGAAGGCGGCGCGGCTCAAGGAAATTGGCGTCGACCGGGTACAGTTGTCGATCGACAGCCTCGATCCGGCGGGGCACGACGCCTTCCGCCGGCGCGAGGGTTCCCACCGGAAAGCCATGGCGGCGGTCGACGCCTGCCTGGAAGCCGGGCTCCAGTTGTTCATCCAGACGGTCGTGAGCAGGCAAAGGCTGCATTCCCGGGAATTCATCGAATTTGTCGAGCATTTCAACCGGCGCGGCATCGGTGTCTTCGTTACCTTCGCCAAGCCCGTCGGGGCGTGGGAGGGAAAGTACGATCTCTGCATCGGCGAGGATGATTTGCGGCATTTCAACGGACTGGAAAAGAAATACCGCCTGTTTTCGCACCTGACGCCCGGATACGGCATTGCCATGGGCTGCGTCGCCGTGAAGGGCATGTTTTCCGTGACCCAGTACGGCGACGTGCTGCCCTGTCCCTATATCCACGTCAGCCTGGGCAACATTTTCCGGGAACCGCTGCGGGATATCGTGGCCCGCGGGCTGGGATACCGGTACTTCGGCGAGAAGATCGACATCTGCACCATCGCCCAGGACCGGGATTTTTTCACGCGATATCTCGAACCCAGGATATACGGAAAGCCCATCCCCGTTTCCTGTTTCGACGTCTTCACCGACGCCGACCGGACGGCCGTTCCCTTCCACCACTGCGTCTGAAAGGGGATGAAGCCATGAAAGCGGTTTTTCTCGCGGGACAGGCTCCGGGCGGCAAGCGTACGCCGCTGGAGGGGGAGTTGCCGCTTTCCACCCCGTATGTCGTACAATTTTTCCCAATCTACGCCTGCAATTTCGCCTGCCGATACTGCCATTTCTCCATTGAAAAAAGCAAACGCTGCTTTGTCACCGATCGCGTATCCATGGACATGGACTTGTTTCAGAAATGCGTCGGCGACATGACGGCATTTCCGGAAAAGATCCGGACGTTGCGCTTTGTCGGCATGGGCGAACCCCTGCTGCACCGGGATATTGGCCGCATGGTGGCGTACGCCAAGGAACGGGGCGTCGCCAGCCGGGTGGAACTGCTCACCAACGGTTCGCTCCTGACGAACGAAACGGCGGATCGGCTGATCGCGGCCGGATTGGACCGGCTCGTCGTCTCGCTTCAGGGAACCGGCGCGGAAAAATACCGTGAGGTATCCGGGATCGATCTGGATTTCCCCCGTTTCGTCGATCAGTTGCGCTATTGCTACGAACATAGGAAAAACACCCACATGTACCTGAAAATTGTCGACATCGCCTTGAACGGAGAAGACGACAGGAAACGGTATCTCGAGATTTTCGGCGACATCTGCGACAGTATCGGCGTCGAAACCGCCGTTCCCATTTATCCCGGCGTCGACTGCAACACCGAACTTTCCAGGCAGGACGCGAGGACGCAGTTCGGCACCACCATCGTCAGGTCGAAAATCTGCCCCCAACCGTTTTTCACGCTTCAGATCAATCCCGACGGCAAGGTGGTCGGCTGCTATTCGGTCACCTATCCGGAATTCCTGGGGGAAGCGGATCGGGAAAACATCGTCGACATCTGGTGCGGGGAAAAATACAACAACTTCCGCCGCCGAATGTTGGCGGGCAGGGAAACGGTCTGCGACGTCTGCCGCTCCTGTGGCATAAGCCTATACCGCCAGCAGCCGGAAGACATCATCCTCAACACCGACGGCTCGCTTTGCGACGCATATGCCGGTACTGTCCGGCGTACGCGGCAGGGAGGTGGAATAGGGTATGGATAAAGCCATCGCACGTGAGGATTTGTCCCCCTGCACATGGCTGTTTTCTGTTGATCAATTCATAACTTATTGATATTACAATAATAACCGTAAAATTGGCAGAATTTGACTGTTTTGCGACTACCCTTTTTCGGCAACATAGTATGCCGATTCCGCGAAAAATAGTTATGCCTCGATCCCGAAAACAGTGGATTCGATTCCTTTCCTGGCACAGGTGCATATATTCTTTGCAACTTCTTTAGCTATAGACTGTTGCTGCCTTGCGGAATTTACGCCCAATCACTTTTCCCTTGACTTTTCCGCCGCTTGCTGTTTAATAACGTAGAAAAGGCTCAAAAAGCGAGATAGCCGCATCCGAAGACGCGGCCTAATTCCTTTTGTCATAGACAAGCGATTCTTTTTTGGTTGGGGCGAGGTTTCGAGAAGGAGCATGAAAATGGGCCGTTATCTGGGACCCAGATCCAAGATTTGCCGTCGTCTCGGATTCATGGTATTCGAAAATTCCAATGTCACAAAGGCGTTCATGAACCGGGATCATGAGCCGTTCCGCCGCAAACAGTCGGAATATGGTCGCCGTCTGCTGGAAAAACAGAAAGTCATGTTTTATTATGGGATGCGGGAGGGGCAAATGCGCAAGCTGTTCAATCTCGCCCGCCGCACCAAGGGCAACACTTCAAAGGCGTTCCTTATCGCCTGTGAGCGCCGCCTGGACAACGCGGTCTTTTCCGCCGGTTTCGCCGCTTCGCGCGCCCAAGCGCGTCAGCTCATCAGCCACGGCAACATCAGGGTGAACGGCAGGCGGGTTGATGTAGCCAGCTATCTCGTGGACACCGGCGATGCCATCACCGTCACCGACAAGGCTGGCCCGCGGAAAATTGTTTCCGGCGTAACCGTGCGCAAATCCGGCTACTCCCCACCCGATTGGATCGCAGTGGATGAGAAGAGCCTGGTCGCCAAGATTGTGCGCCAACCGGTACGCGAAGACGTGCGTCTACCAGTGAACGAACAACTCCTGG
>JAITKH010000328.1 GCA_031278535.1 Planctomycetota bacterium
GAACGGCGCCGGCAAGACCACCACCATGCGCATCCTGGCCGGGGTGGAAACCCCGGATGCGGGAGAAGCCCTGCTGGAGGGCGTTTCGATCATCGACAATCCCGGCGCCTGCCGTCGCCGAATCGGTTTCATGCCCGACTACCTCGATTCCTATCCCCGCCTCCTGGTGTCGGAATACCTGGATTTCTATTCGCGGATTTATGGGCAACGACCGCCTGTCCGCCGCCGCCGGCTGGAGGATGTCGTCGGTTTCACCGGCCTTGCCGACATGCTCGATCGACCGGTGGAGGGCCTTTCCAGGGGCTGGAAGCAGCGGCTGAGCCTCGCCCGGGTGATGGTGAACGATCCCGCGGCGCTTATTCTCGACGAGCCCGCGGCCGGACTCGATCCAAGGGCCAGGGTTGAACTCCGGGACCTTGTCCTGCAACTGGCGGACCGCGGCAAGGCGGTTTTCATTTCGAGCCATATCATTGGCGATCTGTCGGAAATGTGCACTTCCGTCACTATCATCGAAAACGGACGAGTTCGCGCCACCGGTGATCTGGACGAGGTGCGGCGGCGGGCGGATCGAGGCCGGCGCGTGGCGGTGAAGCTGCTCGGAACGGATTTTGGGAACGTTCCCCGCCTGGCGCGGCGCCTGGCGGAGGCGCCGGGGGTGTTCGACATCCGGGAACAGCGGGACGGAGCCGTTTTTACCCATGATGGCGACGACGCCTTCAGGGCGGACATTCTTGCCGGGCTGGTGGCCGACGGTTTCCGGGTGACCGATTTCTGCGGCGCCGCCGCCAGCCTTGAAGACGCGTTCATCGTCATGACCGGCGACGGGAAAGAATGACATGGCGGCACAATCGGAAACGAAAGGCGGTTCGATCCGCGCCCCGGCCTGGCGGCGCCTGATCGAATGGCTGGACTGGCGGATCAACCCGGTCCTGCTCCGGGATCTGGCGCTCTATTCGCGGGGACGGCTTGCGGCAATCGCCTATCTTCTCACCCTGGCAACGCTGGTGCTGACGGCGGTCCTCTATGCGATCGGCTTCGGCCAGGGGGAATGGGACAGGGAAGGGGGTGCGCTCCTGCTGTCCCTGATCGCCACTCTGCTGTCCGTCGTCTGCGGGGCCATAGTTCCCAATCTGGCTTTCGAACGTTTCCGGGGCGAACTGGCCAACCGGGCCACCGAACTTGTTCTGATGTCCCCCCTGACACCGGCCCGTCTGGTGTTGGGCAAGCTGTCGGCCGCCTGGTGCGTGTCGCTCGTCGCCCTCTCCATGTCGGCGCCCATGTTCGCCACCGCCTATCTCCTGGGAGGCGTCAATCCGCTGACCATCCTGGGAATGGCGGCCGGCGTGGTAATGGCGGGGGCGATCATGCCCACGCCGCAGCTTTTCCTGGCCAGTTGGCGGCGGGCAAGGGTACTGTCCCGGTTTGTTTCGGTTCTGGCGTTCCTGGCTCAACTGACGTCCATGATCCTCTACGTCTCTTTTCTGAACTACGTGTTTGTCGAATCCTTCGCCTGGCCGGAATTCCTGATTCTGGCCGTCCTGATCATCATCGGCGTCCTCGTCGCCCAATTCCTCTATTTTGCCACCGTCTCGCGCCTGGAGAGCGAGGCGGTGAACCGCGACGCCGTCCCCAGGATCAGCCTGGCGGTCGCCGTCTATCTCGGCGGATACGCAGCACTCAGCCTTGTCCGATATGGCGGCATGACGATCCACGCAATCCCGATAGTCCGATTCGAGGCGTGGTGGGCGGGGATGATCTCCGCCTTTGCCGCCCATGCCTTTTGCCTCGGATTCCTCGCCATCGCCTGCACCAGTCCGGCGACGCCCCGCCATCTCTTGAAAAATATGAAAAAGCGGCGGACAGGGCTGTTTTTTCTCCTCCCGTTCATTCCCGGGCTGAAATCCCTCACCGCATATTTCCTCCTGAACGCGGCCGCCGTCATCGGCCATGCCCTGGCGCATGGCGACCAACACTTCCTTTTCTTCGTCCTGGCGCCCTTCCAGGCCATAGCCTATGGTCTGCTGGCCTATTTTTACCTGGCCGTCCGCCTGGCCAGGAACAAGCGCGATTCCAGCCTCCTGCCGACAGCCGTCATCCTGATCAATCTTTTCCTGTTCCTCGCCACCATAGCCATATTCTCCTTCATGGCGATATTCGGCGAGCAGAACGCCCATCCCCTGATTCTCGCCGCCACCCCGCTGGGCCTTTTCATCATGGGAGTCACGGATTCGGCATTTTTTGCCCCGATGGAGACGGGTTTTTACGGAATGGTTTTCCTGGCCTTGGCAACGGCGATGCTCCTGCCCATTTTCCTCGCCAACATTCCCAAACTCCTGGGGATGGCGGAAGACGGCGATGCATCGCGCTGAAATGCTTTCCTTCGCCGTGGCCCTGGCCGGTTCCCGCCGCTTCCGCCCTCCCGATCAGGGGAGCGGCGGTCCCTCCGGCGTCTTCGCCGGCGCCGGCGCCGGCCAATCGGCGGATTTCCACGACTCCCGCGAATACCAGCCAGGCGACGATCCGCGGCGGGTGGACTGGCGGGCCTATGCCCGAAACGGCCAGCTGCGCCTCAAACAATTTCGCGAAGAAGTGTCGCCGACAGTCGAGTTTTTTCTCGATACCTCAGCCAGCATGGCGCTCTATCCCGGCAAAGAGGAGACCGCCCTGTTCGCCGTCGCCTTTCTGCGCCAGGCCGTTCTCGCCGCCGAAGGCAGGCCGGTGCTTTGCCGGGACGGCCGACGGTTCTCCGGCGACGATTTCGGACCGGCCTGGGCGGAGACGGAATTTTCCGGAAGCGGCGGAACCGATCTCCCGGACGGCGGCGCCCCAGCCCGCCCCCTCCGGTTTTTTCTGAGCGACTACCTGTTCGGCGACAGCCTCGAATCCTGGTTTCGCCGCCGGGCGGCGGGCAGCCTGCGGTTCGTCCCCCTGCTGATCCTGTGCCGATCCGAACGGGAGCCGCCGTGGCGCGGCCGGCGCCGGATGTTCGATGTCGAGCATCCTGGATCGGCCCTGGACCTGACGATCACCGGCGAAGACGCGTCTCGCTATCGGGAACGTCTCAAGAGGCACGAGGAGGGGCTCGAACGCGAGGCGAGGCGGTTGGGCGGCCGGCTGCTCAGGCTCGACGCTCCCGACAGGGCGCTGGATCGCGGGGATTGCCTGGCGATAGTCCGCCGGTTGGCGGGGGAAGGGGTGGTGACGGTACGATGAACGGTTTCTTTTTCGCCAATCCGGCCGGCTTGTGGGGCCTGGCGGCGGTGGGAGCGGTGGCCGTCCTGTACCTTTTCGGCCGCAGCCGGCGCCCTCTGCCAATTACCGGCCTGTTTTTATGGGAAACGCCTCATCGCCGGGGAATGGGCGGTCGCCGCCTGGAACCGCCCCCTCCTGGCCGTTCCCTGCTGCTGGACGCGCTTGCCGCCGCCGGTTTCGCCTTGGCGCTGGCCGATCCGGCCCTGCGGATCGGGGTTGGACCGCTGCGGATCATCGTGCTTGACGACGCTTTTTCCATGCGGGCCCGGGAAGGCCATCGCCAAGCCCTGCGCCTGGCCGAACGGTTGCTGATCGATGCGGACGAAGCCGGCGCCGGGGCGGCGGTGATCCTGGCCGGAGACCGGGAGTCGATTCTCTCCGGCCCGGGTACGCCGCTTCCGGAGGCGTTGGCGGCGCTGTCTGAACGGTATCTTCCCTCCTCGGCCGCCTCGTCGTGGCGGAAAGCCGTAACCCTTGCCCGGGACCGGTATGGAGAGAATCTTGAATTCAGGGTAATCGGCAACCGGGAGATTCCGGCCGATGCCGGCGGCGGCCGGTTGTGGTTCCATATTGTTCCGGGATGGGGCGGCAATCTCGCTTTCGGGCGGATCTGGCGGCTGTCCGGCGAAAATCCCGGGGAG
>JAITKH010000411.1 GCA_031278535.1 Planctomycetota bacterium
GTCTCCTATAATCGCTATTATCCGACTTTCAGCCAGTTCAAGGAGGAACTGCTCATGTTTTTCGACCGGTTGTCGGATGAGTTCGCCGACAACCTGCGCTCACTTTTATCCTTGACCTTCCATATCGCCGAAAAACGAGCGCAGGCCATCGCTTGAACCATATAAACCGAAAACCACTTCGGTATGGGTATAAATGGTGACGGCAATTGCCTCTCCAATTGAAAACTTCGCCGAAAGCCACTTCGGAATGAGTATATCCGCGGGGCGGCGGGCTTCTTTCCGGAATTCCTTGTCCGTTTCGGCCCCCGCCGATTCAAAAGCCGGTTGGCCGATCCGGCGGCGGTTCCTTTTCCGCCTTCCGTTTCCCGGCCAGCTCAACGATGGATTGCACCACCCCGGCGCGCGAGGGAAAGCGCATGCCGCTTTCCAGCAGGCGATCCTGCATCTCATCCACGGAGTCGAGCGATTCGATGCCCATCAGCTCCCTCATGTGATCGCGGCCCTGCGTCCATCCCGTCCTTTGTCCAAGAACATAACAGAACAGGGAGAAGAAGATCGCGTGGAACAGAATCCCGAACCCCAGGGCCTCGGCCGCGGCCAGGGCCGGAAACAGTCCCGCAACCGGAATCGCGGCGCAGAGGACGGCCCGGACGGCGCGGCGGCCGCCTCGCGGCCGGTTGCTCCATGCTCCGGCGATCGAACCGGCCAGGCAAAGCAGCAGAAAGGAGATCGCCGCCGCCGCCCAGAGCCACCAGCCGGCGCCGAAAACCTGGGCGGACGCCGCGTTCCATTCCATGGCGTCATCCCTGTTTGACGGCTATGTTGACCAGGCGGCCCGGCACCGTCACCACCCTGGCCACGACTTTCCCCTCCAGGCGGGCCTGGACGTTCCCGTCGGCCAGGGCCAGTTTCTCCAGTTCCCCGCCCGACAGGCCGGCAGGAACGGTCAGTCGCGCCCGCACCTTGCCGTTGATCCGCACGGGAATCTCGATCTCCTCCTCCCGCGCCGCCTCCCGGTCGGGCTCGGGCCAGGATTCGGAGAACACGCTCCGATCATGTCCCATTCGCGACCAGCATTCGTCGGCGAAATGGGGAATGATCGGCGAAAGGGAGAGGACGACAATCTCCAGGGTTTCCCGGAGGATTGCCGGGTGCGCCTGGTCGCGGAGGGAGCGCAGAAGATTCAGGAGTTCGTTTGTCCTGGCTATGGCGGTATTGAACTGGTAGCCGCCCTCGATGGATTCGGTCACTTTCAGGACGCACTGGTGGGTCTTGCGGCGAAGGGCGCGGTTGGGCGCGTCCAGTTCGGCCGGGATCGGCGTTCCCGGGGAGGAAATTCTCTCCAGGCTGTCCATGACCAGCCGCCACAGGCGGTTGATGGTTCGCCAGGCGCCGTTGATCCCGTCCTCCGTCCAGATCTGCATCCGGTCGGGAGGCGAGTCGGAAAGCATGTAGAGTCGCACGGTATCGGCCCCGAAACGCTCTATCATGGCGTCGGAATCAACGGCGTTCAGCTTCGACTTGCCGATCTTGGTCATCTCGAAATGCAGGCGATCGCCGCCGCATCCGGCGCAGACGAGTTTCCAGCCGGCGGCGGCGAGGCCGGCTTCGTCCAGTCCCTGGTTCTCCACCCGTTTCAGGACGGCGGCCGCCTCCTCTTCCGACGCGTCGCTTCCGTCCGGCCGCCGGACCGCCACCGCTTCGGCGGGAATCCATTTGCAGGTCTCGCAGCGGTACGCGACCTTGCACACCATGCCCTGGCAGAACAGGCGCGTGAACGGCTCGTCGAAATCGACCAGTCCCAGGTCGTGAAGCGCCATGGTGAAAAAGCGGGCATATATCAGGTGCATGGTGGCATGTTCGATGCCGCCGATGTACTGGTCGACCGGCAGCCATTTGGCCACCTTGGCGGCATCCCAGCAAGCCCGGCCGTTGGCGGGATCGGCGAAGCGGATTTGGTACCAGGACGAGTCGACAAAGGTGTCCATGGTGTCGGTTTCCCGCCGGCCCGTCCGGCCGCATTTCGGACAGGGCGCGTTGACGAACGATTTGGATCGGGCGAGCGGATTCCCCCGGCCGTGGGTGAAGTCGATGTCGGTGGGAAGCAGGACCGGCAGGTCTTTTTCCGGAACCGGCACGATGCCGCAGGAATCGCAGTAAATGACGGGGATGGGAGCGCCCCAATAGCGCTGGCGGGAAAGCAGCCAGTCGCGGAGGCGGTAGTTCACCTTCCGCCTTCCCCTCCCCTCCTTTTCCAGCCAGTCGATCACTCCGGGCATGGCCTTGAAATTGTCCGGTTCGCCGGTGAAGGGACCGGAGTTGACAACCTCTCCCGCCCCGACGTAGGCTTTTTCCCAGGTCCCGGGCCCCGATCCGTCCGGCGGGAGAACGACCTGGACGACGGGGATGCCGTACTTTTTCGCGAATTCCCAGTCGCGCTGGTCATGGGCCGGCACGCCCATCACGGCGCCGGTGCCGTAGCTCATCAGGGCGAAGTTGGCGACCCAAAGCGGGATTTCGGCCCCGTTCACGGGATTGACGACGTGGCAGCCGGTAAAAATCCCCTCCTTTTCCTGCGCCGCCAATTCCCGGGCCGAGGTGCCGATCGCGCGCATGCGCCGCGCCGCCTCCAGCACTTCCCGCCCGCGCGGCGCACCCGCGGCCAGTTTTTCGACCAGCGGATGCTCCGGCGCCACCGACATGAAGGTGACGCCCCAAAGGGTGTCGGGACGGGTGGTGAAGACGGGAACGGGATCGCCGGTTTCTTTGACCCGGAACTCGACCTCGGCGCCTTCGGAGCGGCCGATCCATTCCTCCTGCATGGCGAGGACGGCGTCGGGCCATTTGCCCCGAAGCGCCTCGTGGCCGGCCAGGAGGCGTTCGGCATAAGCCGACATGCGGTAGAACCACTGGTTCATGTCCTTCTGCTCGACGCGGGAGCCGCAGCGCTCGCACTCGCCTTCCTTTACCTGCTCGTTGGCGAGCACGGTCTGGCAGGAGCCGCACCAGTTGACCGGCGCGGTCTTCTTCACCACCAGCCCCTTTTCGCGGAACTTGAGGAAAAACCACTGCGTCCATTTGTAGTAGTCGGCGTGCGAGGTGGCGAATTCGCGGTTCCAGTCGTAGCCCCAGCCGGCCCGGAGCATTTGCCGCCGGCAGCGGGCGATATTGTTCTCGGTAAACTCGTGCGGATGGATGCCGGTGCGGATGGCGGCGTTCTCGGCCGGCAGGCCGAAGGAGTCCCAGCCCATGGGCGAGAGGACGTTGAAGCCGCGGAGAATCTTGTAGCGGACCATGACGTCGCCAAGCGTGTAATTGAGGAAATGCCCTATGTGGAGCACTCCCGAGGGGTAGGGATACATGTTCAGGACGTAGTAGGGCGGCCGGTCGTCCCGCCGGTTGGCGAACAGCCCGTCCTTTTCCCAACGCTTCCGCCATTTTTCCTCGATTTTCTCGAAATTGTATTCCACCTCGGCCATGGTTCCCGTCCTCCCCCTCCCGCCCGGCCCGGCGGAGAAGTCCGGCCGGGGCGGGGAAAGGAAAAATGATATGGATTTCCGCGATCAGCGCAAGCGTCGGTCCCGGAGACCAAGGCAATTTCCTTCCTTCGAGCCCGTCGCCGCTTGCGCTTACGGCTCCGGCGCCGCCAATTTCGCGACCGGCATTTCTTCAGCAAACGCCGACGCGGCCGAACCGGGCTTTCACGGCGGCAAGACACCGGGAAAAATCTTGTCCGCCGGGCGGAAAGCGCCGTTCGACGGACAGGCGGAGCGGGATACAAGGGGCGGGATGCCGGGACCTTGCCGGGAACGGCTTTCCGGCGAGGGCGGACGGAGGGAAGGGACGAAAACGAAACCGATCACCGATAGTGCGACGCAGCATAATTTTCCCCGAACAACCCATTCAGGGCAATCCGGCTGGCCAGAGAAAGAAAAACGAAAATATTTTATTTTTCACGTTGACTTGAAACGCATTTGATGATAAAGTGCCATAAATGGATATTGTATCCCTTATCCAAAACAACATTCTCGCTCGCTGTACGCATTTGCTCTGACGACAGATTGAAATCGCGGCATTTCTCCTTGCCGCACCCCGCGCGAAACACCATTGGCAACGTCTTTAGGCGCTTGGGCAAGGCGAATGTTTCCTTTACGCGATTTCCCGTTGTGCCCGGTATATCCTTTGGAAGCGATGCAATGACAGGCTCCGGGTACTGGGATCCGGCGCCGGGTTCACCTTGGGTAATGGAGGATGAAAAATGAAAAAAATCCTGCCCGCGTTTCTGTTTGTGGTTATGCTTCTAACCGTTTTCGCCGCAGCCAGCGAACTTCCCACCATGGGTATCGGTCCGAGCATCACTTCGGACGTCAAGGCCAAAAAACGCTACACCATCGCCTGCATTGTAAAAAATTCAACCAACCCCTACATGGTCGGCAATCTCAAGGGCACCGAAAAAGCCGGCATTGACATGGGCTTTGATTCAGTCCTCATGGCTCCCTCCACCAACGATTCTGTCGAAGAGCAGGTCAAAATCATGGAGGATCTGATTCAGAGGGGCGTCGACGCCTTTATCGTTCACTGTGTCGACACCAACGGCATTATGCCGGGCGTCCGCAAGGCCATGCGCGCCGAGATCCCCGTCGCGACCATCGGTACTCCCGCCGCCATCGAGACTTTTCTCCGCACCGGGGTCGACTACTATGAAACCGGACTGGTGGTCGGCGATGCCATCGCCCAGAAACTCGGTGGCAAGGGAAAGGTCATTATCCTTGAAGGCCCTCCCGGAGCCCAAAACGCCATTGAACGGCTCCAAGGTCTCCAGATCGCTCTCGACAAGTATCCCGGCATGGAAATCGTCGCTTCCCAGACGGCCAAGTTCAAACGAGTCGAAGGGATGCAGGTCGCTGAGAATCTCTTGCAGCGCCACAAGGATGTTGCCGCCATTTTCGGGTGTAATGATGAAATGGCCATCGGCGCCGTGCAGGCCGTTAAGGCAGCCGGCCTCGAGGGCAAGGTGTTGGTCGCCGGCTTCGACGGCAACCAGGACGGCGCCGCCGCAATCCGCGACGGCGACATGTACATATCGTACAATACCGATCCTTTCGGGTCCGCCTATCTGGCTTGCGCCTATCTCGTTCAGTATCTGAACGACGGCGCCAAGCCCCCGAAGTATTTCGTCCCCTTCCCCTCGAAGACCGACGATCCGCTCATCACCAAGGAAAATATCGCCAAGTACATTTCCGAAATCGCCTGGTGGAAATAACCGCGACGGTTCCCGCGGACGGGGGCGGTACGGCCGCCCTCGTCCGCGGGTCCCGGCAACCATAAAACGCCCCCGTGATTTTTGCGGCTGCCGTTTGCGGCGTTCGGTGCGCTATGG
>JAITKH010000415.1 GCA_031278535.1 Planctomycetota bacterium
GGCCGGACTGGGCCTTGATCCGGAAGCGCATATCAACGACAATTACCTCGATCTTTGGCAAAACCATCTCGACGCCTTCGGGCAGCCGCGCCGCGACATGGTTTTCGGAGATACGGAAGATTGTCCGGAAAACAAAAATTCCGGCCGCGGTCCGTTGCCGCCGGAGCCCGATAGGGAAAGACGAATATGACGCTTCTGGAAAAGATCCGCGCCGGACAGGACGATCCGAGGCTTGCCGCCGCGGCCGCGCGGGAAAACCTTTCTGTCGACGTTCTGCGGAAAAGCGTCGCCGAGGGAACGGCGGTGATTCCCTGGGCCGACGGACACGATCTCGGCAGGCCCATTGCCGTCGGCCGGGGTTGCCGGGTGAAGGTAAACGCCAACATCGGCACCAGCCCCGACCGATCGACGCCGGAGGAGGAATTGGAAAAGCTCCGGGTTGCCCTCGAAGCCGGGGCCGACGCGATGATGGATCTTTCCATCGGCGGGGATATCCGGGAAGTCCGCCGCCGCATCAGGGAGGCCTGCCCGGTGTCGCTGGGAAGCGTCCCCATGTATGAAGCCGCCCACGCCTGTTCACGCCGCCGCCAGCCATTCCGGCGGATGACCGCCGACGACATGCTGGAGGCGGTGCGGCTGCATGTCGAGGACGGGGTGGACTTCGTGACCGTGCATTGCGGCATTACCCGGGCGGCTGTCGAATACGTCCGGCAAAACGGCAGGGTATGCGGCGTCACCAGCCGGGGCGGCTCGCTCCTGGCGCGCTGGATGCGCGACAATGATCGCGAAAACCCGCTATACGAGCGCTTCGACGAGGTGGTGGACATCTGCAAGTCCCGCGACGTCGCCCTGTCGCTTGGCGACGCCCTCCGGCCCGGCGCCCTGGCCGACGCCGGCGACCGGGCGCAAATCCATGAACTTTACACCCTGGGGGAACTGGCGCGGCGGGCCCGGGCGCGGGGGGCGCAGGTTTTTATCGAAGGGCCGGGGCACGTCCCCTTCGATCAGATTCCCGCCCAGATGCGGTTGGAGAAAATCGCCTGCGACAATGCGCCCTTCTATGTGCTCGGCCCCCTGGTGACCGATGTGGCGCCGGGATACGATCACCTGGTCGGGGCCATCGGCGGCACCCTGGCCGCCACCTGCGGAGCCGATTTCCTCTGCTATGTGACGCCGGCCGAGCATCTCCGGCTTCCCGACGCCGCCGACGTCCGGCAAGGGGTGATCGCCTCCCGCATCGCGGCCCATGCGGCTGACATCGCCAACGGCATTCCCGGGGCGCGGGACTGGGACGACGCCATGAGCCGGGCCCGAAAGGCCCGCGACTGGAACAGGCAGTTCGAACTGGCCCTGGACCCGGATTTGGCCCGGCGGAGCCGCGCTTCGGCCCTTCCCGGGAATGATGGCGTTTGCTCCATGTGCGGGGAATTCTGTGCGCTCCGGGACGACGACGACCTGTTTTGATCCTTTCCGGCGCATCCTGCCCTTGCCGGTACTATGGCCATGTCTGTAAAATTCCCATTTTCTGTTTTTGCTTTTCTTCAACAGTCTACAAAAGAAGCGGCAGCGACATATGGCGCGGGAATGGCGTATAAATGAATTAACGTTATGAGGGGCGACTTTTTCAAGAAAAGCGGATAACTCGCCGTTCCGTTTCGGCATTTCGCGGGGGAAGGTCATCATGCGGGCGAAAATGGCTGTATTCCTGGTGATGGCCGGGCTGGTTCTGGCGCAAATTGTCTATAGTTTCAGGCAAAAACAGGCGGCTTCGGGTCCGGCAGCCGACATTCCGGCGTCGCCGCCGGCGACGACGAACAAGGAATCCGAAGGCGCGGAACCGGCAATCGCGGCGACTGCCTCCCCGTCCCTCTTCCCCGGCGCCATCGTTTCGGCCGGGCGAGGCGAAAACGCCGCGGCGCCGGAATCCGGCCCGCCGGTCCTGGGCGCGGAAACAGAAAGCCAGGCCGCCGACATTTCTGGGCCGGAAGACGCGCCCGGGGCAATGGTTTCCCTCCCGCTGCCGGGCCTGACGGCGGAATCCGTGGCCGCCCTGGTCATCTCCGATCCGGACAACGCCGTTCGAACCGTTCTCCGCCGCGATCCCGGCGGCTGGCGCATCGCCTCCCTCGGCAACGCCAGGGCGGACGGGAGAAAGGTGGCGGCGGTTCTCGACAGGCTGCTCCTGGGCAATCGCTTTTCGGCAGAAGGGGATGCGGGCGAAACCGGCCTGGATGCCGGGTTTGAAATAACCCTTCTCAACGCCTCCGGCAATGCGCTGTGCGGCTTGCGAATCGGTCTCAGGCCTGTCGGAACCTATGGCGCCGTCTTCGCCCGCGCAATCGATTCCGGCGGCGAGGGACCGATCTTCCGGTTGGCGGCCGACATTCGGGGAGATCTCGATCTCTGGCGAAACCTTCCCGGCGAGATGCCGGACAGCCGATCCTGGCTTCCCGCCCGCCCGCTCGCCTTCGTTCCGTCCGCGGCGGCGGAAATTGCGGCGGTCTTTTCAGGAAACAAAATCATACTGGAAAAGGATGCGGGCGGCGGGTGGCGGCGCGACGGCGAGAAAGGAGATGATCGGGACGGGGAAGTTCTCTTCGCCTGGCTTGCCGATCTGGCGCGCTTCCGTACCGCCGGCATGCTGGCGGACGACGGGATGCCGGCGGGAACGGAGGCGTTTCTCGCCCTGCGCCTGGCCGATACCAAACAAACGAGGCTGGAATTTTTTTCCGCCGTTTCCGGCCCCAATCATCTGGCGCGCTCTTCTTCGTCGCCGGGGCTTGTGCATGTCGTTCCGGCTTGGCGGGTGGAGCGCTCGCTCCGGATTCTGGAAGGGATACTCGGCCGCTGGTCTGGCGCGGCCGGGAATACTCCCTAATACCATTTTCCTTTGATTTCGTCTGATAATAGTTGATAACGGTCTCGTCGGTTTCCCTTTTGAATCGCCCTCTGGATTCCCGCGTTCGCGGAAATGACGTTTTTGCCGCGGGCGAATTGGGCGACCCGCGACATGCAGGCTGAACGGAGTACGAAAATCGGTCAGGATTACCGGCCGCGTCAGCCTTCACCAGTCCGGGGTCCAGGCAGAATTTGGTGCCGTCGTGAAGCGGGGAGGCCTTCCTTTCCGGTCCCGGCGAGCATCGGTTCGATTACGCGTTGTACTCTCGGCCCCTTCAGCCGTTCCAGGAGCAAGTCGATATGGGTGTCCCGCCGCTTCATCAGGGCGTCGGCCGCGCTGTCAACGTGGCTTGCGCTTATGGGAAGCGGATCATTGCCTTGCAAATCCTTTTCCACCGCCTGCCGGTGATTCGCCCTGGAAGGATATGTACTGTCGGCGGCGTGAAATTGTGATTTCGCTCCGAGGGAATTGTTTTCACAATTCCACCCGGCGACGTATAACGGCAAAGGAAAACCAACCTGGATTGTGCGCGGAATCGCCAGCCGTTTCC
Organism: Planctomycetota bacterium; assembly: GCA_031278535.1. GTDB lineage: Bacteria > Planctomycetota > SZUA-567 > SZUA-567 > SZUA-567 > JAJBSZ01. Next base: position 3,450 of record JAITKH010000415.1, read on the forward strand.
CAAAACAGGCGGCTGCCAACCGGCTTCCAAAAATGCGTTGCTCCGGTTTCGAATTTCACAGCCTTATGCTGTTTCAGCCGCCGAATACTTCGCCGGGCACCGACACGCCGCCATCACTCCCTCTTCAAGAGAATGAAATGACCAGGCGGTATCCGAATCTTCTTGCATTGTTTTCAAAAAAACGAACAATAGTGTCTTTTTCGGCGCTCCGGCGCCGTTGCATATGAAATTCCCGTCTTCGCGGAAGCCGGCGGGTATTTTTATGTGTACCCATGGGAGAAGCGATTTTGGTGCGCAGAAGAAAAGCAAAGGAACAGGAAGCCGTCGGCGACGGCTTGCCGGGGGTGTCCCTTTCCGATCCGGGAACGCCGTCGCGGCGGATGTTGATGAATGTACTTGATTCGGAACAGATGCGGGTCGCTCTCGCCGGGCCGGAAGGTCTGGAGGAATTGTACATCGAACGCGCCGACAATGGCTTTGCCCACGGAAATGTGTACAAGGGGAAAGTCGAGAATATTGAACCCACCCTTCAGGCCGCCTTCGTGGATATCGGCGGCGAGAAGAACGGCTTTCTCCATGTTTCCGATGTCATCCCCCCCTTCGGCGGCTACGACGGCGTGCTGAAACGCCGTAAACGCAAGGAAAAAAAGCCGGAGGGGCGGCCGACCATCGGGGACATGCTGTACAAGGGACAGGAGGTCCTGGTCCAGATAACCCGGGAACAGTTGGCGCACAAGGGGCCGAGCCTTACCACATACATCTCCCTGCCCGGCCGCTACCTGGTGCTGATGCCTTCTGTGGCGAAGCGGGGGGTGAGCAAGAAGATTACCAACGAGCGCGAACGCCAGAATCTCAAGGCTGTCCTGGACCAGCTGGAGCCGCCGCGCGACATGGGGTTCATCATCCGTACCGCCGGCATGGGCCGGGGAAGGGAAGAATTGCAGAAAGATTTGCAATGCCTGACCCGACTGTGGGACGCCATTCGGGAAAGGGCGAAGAAAGACAGGCCGCCGGTCGCGCTGTACCGGGAGTCGGAATTGGTTGTCAGGGCCATCCGCGACTTCGTGGACGACGACGTGGACGAGATCGTCATTGACGGCGAAACGGCTTTTGCCCAGGCGCACGGCTTTCTCGACGCTTTCATGCCGGAGTTTACCAATCGCCTTTTCCTGTACCGGGAGGCGATTCCCATCTTCGATCGGTACGGAGTCGAAGAGGCGATTGGCCGCACTTTCGATCGTTCCGTGCGCCTGCATTCCGGAGGCGAGATCGTCATCGAGCAGACCGAGGCATTGGTCGCCATCGACGTCAACACCAGCCGTTTCCGCAAGGGCGACTCGACTCGCGAGACCATTCTTGCCATCAATAAGGAAGCGGCGGTCGAGGTGGCGAGGCAGTTGCGGCTCCGCGATCTCGGGGGCTTGGTGATGATCGACTTTATCGACATGAAGGGCGCCCAGGATCGCAAGGCGGTGGAGGACGCCTTCCGCCAGGCGATTCGAAGGGATCGGGCCCGCACCGCCGTTCTGCCCATCAGCCAGCTCGGGGTCATGGAGATGACGCGGCAGCGCGTCCGCCAAAGCGTGAAAAAGACGCTGTACTCTCCCTGCCCCTGCTGCGACGGCACCGGCATTCGAAAATCCCTCGACATCCTGGGGCTGGAGATACTCCGCAAGACGCGCGCTTTCATGGATGATCGCGATTCCGGATCGCTGGCTGTACGCGTTCATCCGGATGTGGCGCTGCCTCTGGCAAATGCCAAGCGGGCGGCTCTGGCCGCCATGGAGGTGGAGAGGGGCGTGTCCGTGTCCCTGATGGCCGATCCGTCCGTTGCCTATGGCGAGGTCGGGTTCACTTGGATGGAAGAACAGTACGGTTCCTGACCCGGCCGGACCAGGCGGAACGGAGTCGGCGTGAACGACATGGATATTGCCATCCGCCGGGCCCGGCTGCCCGACGTGGGGCCGATACTCGAACTGACCCGCGATTTCGGCCGGGAGGGGGTGATGCTTCCGCTTTCCATCGGCGACACGGTGGAAAGGATCCGGAACTTTCTCCTGGCCCGAACGCCGGACGGACGGCTGATCGGCTGCGTGGCTGTCGATCCGGCCTGGGAGCGGCTGATGGAGATACGCTCGCTGGCGGTGGCGCGGGAATCCCAGCGTCGGGGAGTGGGGCGCCGCCTGATGCTGGCGGCCTTGGACGATGCCCGCGAGTTTGGCGCGGAGGAGGTGTTCAGCCTCACCTATGTGCCGGACTTCTTTCGCCGCTTCGGCTTCGAGCGGACGGATCGGAACGCGCTTCCGCACAAGATCTGGCTGGCGTGCGTCAAATGCCCGAAATTTTCCGACTGCGACGAAACCGCGGTGATAGCGAACCTGGCCGCGGGGCGGGAATGAACGGAGGCAGGCACGAATGCCCAACTATGCCGCGACGGTCCGCTACGGACTGATGGCCGTTACCGAGCGTTTCGCAGTCGAGACGGACGAATACCGCATCGGCGACGACGTCATTGTCCGCACCGCCCGGGGAATAGACTACGGCGAGGTGATGTCGCGGCCGGTTCCGCCCGCCGACGGCGCCGAAACGCAGGGCGAACTCCTCCGTCCCGCCAACGGGACGGATCGGAAGATCATAGCCCATATCCGCGAGGCGCGCGAACCCGAAGAGTTCGCCACCTGCGTCGAATGCATCAAGGCTCGGCAGCTTCCCATGCGCCTGGTGGGGGTGGACCACCTGTTCTCGGGCGAGAAAATCATTTTCTATTTCCTGGCCGACAACCGCGTCGATTTCCGCGAGCTGGTGAAGGATCTGGCCCGCCGCTACCGGACCCGCATCGAAATGCGCCAAATCGGCGTGCGGGACGAGGCTCGCCTTCTTGCCGATTACGAGCATTGCGGCCGGGAACTTTGCTGCCGCACCTTTATCAGGAACATCGAGCCTGTCACCATGCGCATGGCGAAGATGCAGAAGACCACCCTCGATCCGTCGAAGATTTCCGGCCACTGCGGACGCCTGATGTGCTGCCTCCGTTTCGAAGACAGCGTCTATTCGTCCCTTCAGGCAGACATGCCGGGCCGGGGAGCGCTGTGCGTCACGGACAACTTCACGGGGGAAGTGGTGGCGACGGACGTTCTCCGCCGCCTTGTCACCCTCTCCATCCCCGATGCCGGGCAGGAAACGGTGTCGCTTGACGACATCCGGGAAATTCGGGGGAGGCGCGGCGGCCGGCCGGGGAACGCCCAGCGCCGGAACGGGAACAACGGCGGCGGCCGGGCGGCGGCCGGCGCTTCCGAAGCGGACGCGGCCGGGGAGAGGGATGAGGCGGACGACAGGTGACGCCGGATCAGATGCGTGAACGGATAGAATACATTGCGGTTCGGGACGGACGGTACGCGCCCGCCGCCTTTTTCTTCATCAACGACGTGGTGACGGCGGCGGTGAAATGGCTAAAGTCGGGCGAAATGAGCCCCAACGATCCGGCTGCCCTGAACGGCAGGGCCGGCTCCCATATCAGTTGCCGCGAACTTCTCGAGGCGATGCGCCGGATGGCCAGGGAACGCTGGGGCTGCCTCGCCCGGCTGGTGCTGGAAAACTGGGGAGTGGCCTCCACCGACGATGTCGGGGAAATCGTCTTCATGATGGTCGAAGACGAGGAACTGCAATGGCAGCGCCGCGAATGCGACACCAGGGAGGAATTCCGGGAGGGATACGATTTCAAGGCGACTTTCGACGCCTGGGGCGACGACTGATGCCGGCCAATTTCTCGTTCGTGATTCCAGGCAAGCTGGCCGGCTGCGCCCGACCGGGCGGTCGGGCCGGGGATATTCGTTCCGATCTTGCCGGCCTGGTCCGCCAGGGGATTGCCGCCCTGGTCACCCTGACCGAAGAGGCGCTCGATCCGGCGGCCGTGCGGGATGTGGGGCTTGATGTCCTCCACCTTCCAGTCCCGGATTTCGCGCCGCCGACGCTGGAACAGATCGCCAGGTTCGTGGCGTACGTGGACGAAAGAAACCGGGCTGGCGGAGCGGTGGCGGTACATTGCGGGGCCGGTTGCGGCCGGACCGGGACCATGCTTGCCTGTTATCTCGCCAGCCGGGGAAAAACGGCCGGCGACGCCATCATGACCGTTCGCCGGGAGCGCCCGGGATCCGTGGAGACGCCGGAGCAGGAGCTCCGCGTCCGTGAATTCGCCTTCCTGCTCGGGCGCGAAGCCTGAGCAGGAAGGCGGAAAATCCGCCCCGGACGCCAACGCCTTCGACGGCGCCCTGAACGAGGCGGGAGGGGAAGTCATGGCTGAAAACGAAAATGTCGAACTTCCGGATATGGAGAAGGATCTCGATTTCGGCACCCTCGCCATCGCCCACCGGGTACTGACGCGGGACCAGATCGAGTCGGCAGAGAAGGTTGTCGCCCGCGAGATCGAGGCCGGGAAGCCCCGCCGATCGGTTGAGGACGTCCTGCTGGAACAGGGCGTCGTTACGTCCGAGCGGGTCTGGGCGGTGTACAAGGCCAAGGAGCGGCTGATCCGCGATGCGAGGGCCAGGGGACAGCGCATCGGCGGCTACGAAATACTGGGAAAGCTGGGCGAGGGCGGACTGGGCGTGGTCTACCGGGCCAGACAACTGTCCATGGGCCGGATTGTCGCCCTCAAGGTGTTGCACGAGCGCTGGGTGACGGACGACGAGTTCCGCAAGCGTTTCCTGGTCGAGGCCCGGCTGGTCGGGCGGCTGAGCCACCCCAACCTGATCCAGGTCATCGATGTCGGACGCTGGAAGGCGACGCTGTATTTTTCCATGGAGTTCGTGGACGGCGAGCCGGTGGACGTCACCCTGGACCGGGACGGGAAGATGGACGTCCAGTCCGCCGTGTCCATAGCCATCCAGGTCGCCTCGGCCCTCGAATACCTGCACCAGCGCCGCATCGTGCACCGCGACGTCAAGCCCGGCAACATCATGGTGACAAAGACCGGCATCGCCAAGCTCGGCGATTTCGGGTTTGTCAAGTCGAGCCTGGAATCGGTCCTGTCCACCGAAGGCGAGGTCCTGGGAACCCCCGACTATATTTCCCCCGAATCGGCAAGGGGCGAGCAGAACCTGGATTTCCGCAGCGACCTGTATTCGCTCGGCGCCACGCTCTACCATATTCTCACCGGTTCCCCGCCTTTCGGCGGCAGCGTTTCGGACGTCATGGACCAGCATATCAAGTCGGATCCGAAGCCGATATTGGCCATCGAGCGGGACATTTCGCCCCGCATCGCGGCAGTGGTCGAGCGCCTCATGCACAAGAAGCCGGAGGATCGGTACCAGGATTTCCCGTCGCTTCTGGCCGACCTGGACGCCGTGCGCCGGGAGGGGAAAAAGCAGCTCCCTCCAACCGGTCTGCCCAGCGAAAGCGTCGCCGTGGTGCTTCGCGAGCGACAGGCCGGCGACAGGCAGGGAGAAGGCCAGCCGCAGCGTACGATCCGGGCGCTCAAGGCGTGGCTGGCGTTTCTTGCCGCCGCCCTTGCCGCCGCCCTCGGATTCATCCTTTACCTGCTGTCCGGCCGGGGCGGCTCCTGACGCCAGCCGGTCTTTTTCGAAGCATGCCCAAATCAGGGTGGCCGCCGGCGAATCCAGGGTAAATGCGGACGGCGATTGCCTCTCCAGGTGAAGGCTTCGCCGAAAACCGCCCCGAAATGGGCCTATCGTTCCGCAAAGTCTCAATCTTTGCTTGAGACTTTGCGGGGAGCGCCCCCGGTTCGTCCGGCAACGGCCTGCGGGGAAGTGAATTCCCCTCCGGCATTGGAGGCCGATTTCAGAACAAACGGACTCCGCTATCCACAGGGGTAGTCTTTTCAAAGCACCATACTCGTTACGGGCTGGAATTGTGAAAACGCTTCTCCGGCGAAAATCACAATTTCAAGCCGCCGGCGGCATATATTCCTTTCGGGCTGGATTTGTGGAACTGGCATCCCCCGCCCTGTCGTCCATCCAGCCGCGCCCCCATATTCCAGGACGGCCCGGAATATTTCGCATTGCCGGGAATCGGCAATCACCGTCCGCGATGGGCATGCCCACCCATGATCGGACGCCGGTGATTCCGCCGCCGAACATTTGGAAAACGTGGCCGGACAGACGGATCCAGGAGCGGAATGCGCTTGGGGATACGGCAAGACGGTCGATGCGGCTTGACAAGACGCCTTTTTTTATTGACAGGATTTGATGCTCTACTCTAATTGGCCAAGGCGGAATGTGCCGCCATAGGGAGGATTGTTGTAGTCCAGCGAATACCGCATACGACTATTTCCCGGGAAATCATCGGTGCCACATTATTTTACGATGTGTGGCGAAAAGCAGTCGCAGCCAGTCGGTTTTCCATGCATTCCCGTAGCGTCAATACGCTATAGGGAAAATTGCGGAAAATAGTCGTACGGCAGTCCAATGGGCATGACAGAATAATAATCGGCGTCGCCGACCGGACAGACGTTCAAAGCCACCACTTGCCTGATGTCTGCATGTCCGGAAACCCGGAGTACCCCCGCCGTTCCTGGGGGTGCGGTCGTGTTTCCGTGTGCAGGCAGGGCTGTGGCGGCCCCTAAACGTCCGTGGATGACAGCATCCCCTTTCATTCCCGAAATTCGGCCCAAAACCGGCGCCAAAAGGCGGAGAGAGGGATATCGCCATATCCCGTTTGGGAGATGAAAGGGAAAGCATGAAATTGACTTTGTCGAAAAAGATTTACTTCATTGTCATACTGTTGTTGTTCATATCCCTTGCCATGATGGGGCTTGGACTGTACAGCATCAATCGTTTGAGCGTTGAAGCGAACAATTTGAGCAGACGATCCGCCCGCGCCCTTGCCCTGACATCAATCGATCATATCATACTTGAACGCGACAGCGCCATAAGCGAGCTCATGCGTCCGCAATCCACCGAGTCCAAAAAGGCGATTCTCGATGGCGTGATGGCCGCCAGCGCCGAAAGTTTTCAGTATTTCATGGGGAAATACCGTCAGTATTTTGAGCCTCCGGGTTCTCCCAACCGGGCGAATCTTGAAAATTATGCCAGGGAGGTTGAAAATCGATGGGACGCTTTCGTCAGGACAACAATCGACACCGCGAACGTTTCAATGATCAATTCCAACGCCAGGGCGGATGGGGTGAGCAACGGACTTCGCCCCTTGTGGAACAGCATTTTTGACGAATTGCAGGCGCTTACCGACGCCATCACGACGGGCGAAGCCGATACCGCGCTCGAGCATGCCTTGGCCTCGAAGGATTTGGGCATGCTCCTGACGAATTATCGCCTGGAATCCATGCGGTACAACATGAACACCATAACTGAAAACATCAAGCCGATCGAGAACCGCCTCGTCGCCCTCAAGGATTCAATCATCAAAATCCTTGACTCCATGGTCGCGGAGTTGCATCCTGACCACGGCGGAAGCGAGGCAAGACATATCCGCGAGCAGATTCGCCAGAACATCGAGCCGTCCCTGGAGGAAATCATTTCCATCATCAACGTCAATTCGACCGCCCGCGCCGAGGCAATGTACACCGGGAGCGTTCAGCCCGCCAGAAGCCACCTCAAGGAATACATCGCCGAACTTGTCGATATCGCCACCCGCGACATGGTCGCGTCAATACGGATCGTGGAGGATCTGTCGTCAATGGTGTACAAGTTGATGCTTGTGACTGGAATTGCCGGTTTTCTGGTTTGCGGCTCGCTGTCGGTGTACACCATGCGCTCCATGACCCGGAAGCTGTCGGCAATCATCGACGCCCTGCGCGAAAGCGCCGCCAGCGTCAGTTGCGCGGCGGGGCAAATATCCGACTCTTCGCAACAACTTGCCGAAGGCGCGACGGAACAGGCGGCGAGCCTCGAGGAGACATCCTCCGCCCTGGAGCAGATGGCTTCCATGACCCGCCAGAACTCCGATAACGCGACACGCACCAGCCAGACCAACAAGGCGAACAACGAGCTTATCACCGAAGGCTCGGGCGCCGTCGGGAGCATGTCGCACGCCATGTCGGAAATCAACGCCTCCGCCGAGCAGATCAACAGGATCATTCATGCCATTAACGACATCGCCTTTCAGACCAACCTGCTCGCCCTGAACGCCGCCGTGGAAGCGGCCCGTGCCGGCGAGGCGGGCAAGGGCTTTGCCGTCGTGGCGGACGAGGTAAGGAACCTGGCCGGCCGTTCCGCCCAGGCGGCGAACGAGACGACAGCCCTTATCGAAGGCACGATTGAACGGGTGAAGAATGGCGGAGTTATCGCCTCCCGGCTCGAAAGCAGCTTTCAAAAGATCAGGGAAGGCTCCCAGGTGGTCGCCGTAAGCATGGACGAAATCGCCATGGCCAACAATGAGCAGGTGCAAGGCGTTGACCAGCTCAACGCGGCGGTTGCCCAGATGGACAAGGTAACCCAGAAAAATTCCGCCACGGCCCAGAAATCCGCCAACGCCGCGGCGGAACTTTCATCGCTGTCCACTTCCCTGAACGACCTGGTTGGCGAACTTGTCGTCCTGGTTCATGGCGGTGGCGAGGAAGTCGTTGGCGTGGGCCCCAACATGAAAATGCTGCCGCTTCGGACAACAGCATGATGTCGGCCGGTTCCGGAGCCGCCGGCGGCTACAACGCGAAGAGGCCGCCGGTGAATGTTTCTACGCGCCCGCATTGAAGACGAGGCGAAAATGGAAAGGGAAAACCATATACGGTTCCCCCTTCCCTCCCTCCTCATTTCGCTCCCCGGACAACACCCTTTTCCGGCACGCGTACCGGTCCACCTTCAGTTCTAACAGGGGTTGGCAGGACCACTTCGGTGTCGGTTCAGATTATTTACTGCGTTTGGCGGCTTTCCGGACAGGAGCCTTTTTCAAGGCTGGCTTCCTAGCGGCAGACGCCTTCTTGGCGACAGACTTTCCCGCGGGGGCGATTTTCTTGGCGGCGGACTTGACGGCAGGACCGGCGGGTGTTATGGCCTTGAGCGCCTCTGGATCGGCGTGAATGGAGTATTTTTTGCCGCCAACCGCTTCCTTCAGGGCCTTTGAGGCGGAGAAGCGGGGCTTCACGGAGGCCTTGATCTTAATCGGCTGGCCCGTGGCAGGATTGCGCCCAACGCGCGCCTTGCGCTGCGCCTTGACAAATATCCCGAAATCCTTGATGTTGACCTTGATCCCTTTGGACACGGATGCGGCGATCTCGTCAAAAATGAAATCGACCACAGCCAATGCGAATTTCAACTTCGAACCGGTCTTTTCCACCAGAGCCTGGGCCAGTTGGCGCTTACGTAACACATCAATCTTGGCAGCCATTTTGTCTCCTCCCCTTTGCAAAAAAAATCGGCCGCCTTTTCGCGTTTCCCGTTTTACTACCCAATATGCGGCCAAACATTCGATTTAGGTTGATAATCCCCATCGGCGTCAACTGTTTTCGTATCAACTTTTGGCGAAATATAAGGCATGTTTCGCTCCTGTCAAGAAAAAATCGGGAAAAACCTAAAAAAAGAAGCCGCGCCTGAAAATTTTGGAGGCGTCCGGCGGCGTGCCCAGGCGAGGCCGGGCCATGGGAATGGAAGGAAGTGATTTCGAAGTTTCCGAAACGTGACAGAGACGTCCAGTGGGTGCGAAAGCCATCGTTAACCCGTCCATGCCGGCAGTCAGTTGTCGTCGCTATGAAGAAGTGCGTACCGGCAACTGGGCGATGAATACGTAGGCCGGCGAAATCATGAGTCGGGGATAGACGGCGCTGAAAACGCTTAAAATTCCGAATGCCTGAGGGCCCGCCGGCCTGGAAGACCACGTCCGCCATCCCGCGAATGGGCGAGGGGCGGCGGAATCCGGCGGCGTATTTGACTTTGCGCGTGGCAAAACGACCCTGGCGAATTGTCCATGGCGATTGACCGCGGCTGCCGGTTCCTGTATACTGAAGGTTCCCGTCTGGACGCGAAGTTTGGACGAGGGCAGGATTCATGCCATTTTCCGCAGAATTTTACCGGGATCGGATGAAACCGTTCCCGGATCGGCTTTGACGAGACGGCATCCGCCTGCGTCGACGAAAAGGTTTATCCATGCGAAAGCGCCGGGCACTCTTCAATCTTCCGAACTGCCTCACCCTGTCGAGATTTTTTTTCGCCCCGATCATGCTTGTTCTCACTCTTGGATTGGGTGATCCGGAGCGTGAGGCGGGTGCCTGGAAGACGACCGCCGCCGCCTGCGCCGTCCTTGCCGTCGTACTCCTGACCGATCTTTTCGACGGCCTCATCGCCCGAGTCCGGAAGGAAGTGACAAACTTCGGCAAGATCATGGATCCGGTCGCCGACAGCACCTTTTTCATGACCCTGTTGTTCGGCCTTTCCGCCTGTGATCGCTTTGGAGCCTGGGTAAGTCTCTGGTTTCCCGTACTCGTTCTCTATCGGGAAATAGCCATTCACATCTTTCGCCGTTACGCCGCCCTCAAAGGCAACGCCGTTCCCGCCAAGCGTTCTGGAAAGATCAAGATGTTTATGCAGAGCGTCGCTACCGCCGCCTTTTTCTTGCTGACCCTGGCGCGGGACTGGCAGCTCGGTCATGGCGGCACCGCTCCGTTCGGCGAGAATTTTCTCCGGAGTTTCGCTTTCTGGCTTTCTCTCTTCACGGTGGCCATGAACTATTGGAGTCTGATCGAGTACGCCCGCGATGTGCCGGAACTGGTCGCGGAGTACGTCGGCCAGGACGAGGGCGAATCGGGAGAGAACGGCGAAAAGGCCGCTTGACATGGCCGACCGCAATCGGCCCCTGGTTTCCCTTTTTCCCTGTAACGACTACCAGCCGGAGAAAATTCAGGATGCCCTCCGAAGCCTCCTCGCCCCTTTTGGGGGAATGGGAGCTTTTGTCCGGAAGGGCGCCAGGGTGATTCTCAAACCCAACCTGGTATTTGGCCGGTCGCCCGAACAGGCCGTGAACACGCATCCGTCGGTGGTGCGGGCGGTTGCTTCCATGGCGATTGAAGCCGGGGCCGGCCGGGTGGCGATAGGCGACTCGCCAGGCATCGGTTCCGCCGCTTTTGCCGCCCGCCCGCCCGGTTTGGCAGCCGTAGCGGCGGAGCTGGGCCTGGAAATCGTGGAATTCACGGCGGTTACGATTCCCGCTCCGGATGGTTGTCCCTTTCCGAACCTCGAAGTGTCGCGGGAATTGCTTGACGCCGATCTGGTTATTAATCTCCCGAAAATGAAAACCCATGCCCAGATGCTGATGACCCTGGCTGTGAAAAATCTTTTTGGAGCCGTTCCCGGCGCCAGGAAACTGCAATGGCATTACCGGGCCGGGAAAGATCGCCGTCTCTTCGCTCGGATAATCAATGCCGTTGCCGCCGCAATCCGGCCGGCGCTTTCCATTCTCGATGCCGTTGTCGGTATGGACGGTCAGGGACCGACCGCCGGCCGGGCCCGGTCGGTCGGCTTTCTTGCCGCCGGGTCCGATCCCTGGGCGGTGGATGCGGCGGTGATGGACATCCTGGGGCTAGATCGGGAAAGTCTGTTCACTTTGGCGGATGCGGCGGAATATGGTCCGAGAGAATGGTTGAATATGCGGCTGTCCGGATCGGATCCTGCCGATCTCCGGCCGCGCGGCTGGGACATTCCAGAACTGCGGACGCTCCACATGCATGGCGGATTTGTCGAGCGTTGGTTGCCTTTCCTCGCCAAATGGCTGCGCACCGGCATTTCTCCGATCCCCGTCCCCAATCCGGTCTGTACGGGCTGCGGCCGTTGCCGGGACGTCTGTCCGGCCAAGGCCATACGCTTGGCGGCCGGCCGGCCGGTTATAAACGGCGCGGATTGCATCCGTTGTTATTGCTGCCACGAATTTTGCCCCGAAGGCTGCATGTCAGTCGCCCCTATCGGCTTTTTCGGGCGGTTACTTGGACTGAAACGCTAGTGGCCTGTACAGTCTCAATCTTTCCGGAGTCTGAAGTCCGTTTGTTCCGGGATTGACCTCTGATGCCGGAGGGGAATTCACTTCCCCGGAGGCGGAAACCGGATGAATCGGGGGCGCTCCCCGTAACGTCCTAATCAAGGATACGTTACGGAACACTGGCATCGGGAGCCGTTTTCAAAACAAGTCCCGCATTCCGTTCGGGTCAGCGGTTCGAGCGCCGGCCGCCGATCAGGCCGAGGCGCCATGCCCAATAAAGCAACTCCATCAGGCTGGCGATGGCGGCGGCGACATAGGTAAGGGCGGCGGCGTTGAGAACGGACGACACCCCGGCGGCCTCGCGGCCGGTTCCGACAATGCCATGCGCCAAAAGTGCCTGCTTGGCACGGGCCGAGGCATTGAGTTCCACCGGCAGGGTAATCAACTGGAAAACGAATACGGCGCCGAAAAGGATGAGCCCGGCCTTGGCGAGGCCGAGGGAACCAAGCGCCATACCGATGAAGATGAGGGGAATGCCCAGTTTGCTTCCCAGGCCGGCTGTGGGCACAAGCAGGGTGCGAAGGCCGAGAAACGCATATTTTTGGGCATGCTGGAGGGCATGGCCGGCCTCGTGGCAGGCGATGCCGACTGCCGCCACGCTCCGGCCGTCGTAGACGTCGGGCGACAGGTTGATGACCCTGGAAGAGGGATCATAGTGATCCGACAGCCAGGAACCATTGTAGCGCCGAATGGCGACGCCGACAATTCCCTCGGCGGAAAGCATTTTCTGGGCGGCTTCGGCCCCGGAGAGGTTGCGGGTGTTTGCCACCCGGCTATACCGGGCGAAGGCGCTCTTGACCAGCCACTGCGCAGCCAACGAAAGTACGAGGCAGACTGCGGATATTCCCATGAGAACCGGATCCATGCCGTACATAAAAGGATAACCCATTTTTGAATCTCCTTATCCGCGCCGGGCACAAGGGTTGCTCGCCTTCTCTTCCGTTCCCCTCGATAGGATTATATCGTGGAAAGGCGGCGATCCTTCAAGAAAAAAAAGAATTTTGATCGGCGCGGAGTGTCGTAAATTCTTCATTGGCGAGGAAAAATTCCGGAATGCCGCCTTGACAATGTTTTCAGACCGGTGTATGCTGAAAATGAATCGCTTCACGACAAGGGTGGGTGGGCATCCCTTGAAGGGAAAATGCCGCGCCGCCCTTGGCGACTGTCCGGAAATTCTGCCGAACGCCTTTTTTTCGGGTATCCCGATCCAAACAGGGACGAGGCGTTTTTCAATCCTCTCTTGACAGAAAGCAATATCAATTTACAATCAAATCCGTTTTCCGGCAAACCCATCCTTGGCGGATTGTGGGGCAATGGCGATATTTGGGAACGAGTTCAAGGAACGAGTGAAAGCCGCCAACGACATCGTGCAGGTGGCTGAATCCTATAACATCAATCTGAAAAGAAGTGGAAGCGGCATGATGGGGCTCTGCCCTTTCCATGACGAAAAAACGCCGTCGTTCAGCATCAATCCGGCGGATCAGTTCTTTTACTGCCATGGTTGCCATGTCGGGGGCGATGTGATTACCTTGGTGGAAAAGCTGGAGAAGGTGGAATTCCCCGAAGCGGTTCGCATCCTGGCCGAGCGGGCGGGAATCCCGGTGGAAGTCGCTGGTCCGGCGATGGCCGGGGAGGCGAGAAATGCCGCGCGGGATAAGGAAGCGCTCCTGTGGTGCTGTTCCCGGGCGCTTGATTATTTCGAGGCGCACCTGGCCGGCCACGAGGGCAAGGCTGCCAGGGAATATCTTCGCGCCCGCGGTTTCTCCGAGGAGACCATCCGCCTGTGGCGGCTGGGCTGGGCGCCGGATTCCTGGGCTGGTCTGCGCGATTTTTTGCAGAAAGACGCCAAAGAAGCGGGGCAAAAAGCGAAAATAATGCTTGCGGCTATGCGGGCGGGCGTCCTGAAAGGGTCTGAGGAGGAGTGGAAAAAGGGATCCCGGAATTGCCATGACGTTTTCCGGGGCAGGGTGATGTTCCCGATAATGGATTCCCAATCCCGTCCCATAGCCTTCGGAGGCCGATTGCTCAAGGAAAGTCCGGGAGCGGGAGGAAAATACGTAAACACAAAAGAAACAAGGATCTTTGAGAAAAAAAAGGTTTTGTTCGGGCTTAACCGGGCCGCCAGGGAGATCGGATTTGCCGGCGAGGCGGTATTGGTTGAAGGGTATGTCGATGTCATCATGTGCCACCAATACGGTGTCAGAAATGTGGTGGGAACGCTTGGCACCTCCCTGACAGAGGAACATGCCGTCATGTTGCGGCGGCAATTGTCGGGGAAGGGGAGGGCGGTAGCCTTTTTCGACTCCGATGCGGCGGGGGAAAGCGCCACTCGCCGGGCAATTGAAATATTCATGGCCAAGGATGTACCGCTGGCGGTGGCTCCAAGGCTTGAAACAAAGGATGCCGGCGAATTTCTGCCTCGTTACGGCGTGGACGGGTTCCGCGATAACATCAGGGCGGCGGAAGACAGTTTTTCCCATCTCCTTGCCCGGACCATCGGCAGGGCCGAAGGGGTTGGCAACGATTCCGACGCCATGGCGAGGGCGGTCCGGGAAATCATGGATGTGATTGGTCTTTGTCCCGATCCGGTAAAATCCGCCTTGATGCGACGGCGGGTGGCCGCCGAGGCGGGGGTGCCCGAGGAGGTGCTGACGAAACCGTCGATCGGGATGCGATCGCCGACGGGAAGATCCGGCCGGGACAGGGAGACGCTTCCGGCCTGGAAGCCGGGACTCGCCCCGCCGGGTTCCATTCCGGGAATGGAGGACGCTGTTCTGCAGAGGCAAAGGATGCAGCGCCGGCTGGAGATGCGGCTTTTTCGTTATTTATGGGAAAGCCGCGAATGGGGAGAAGTTCTTCTTGACAGATATCCACCAGAGGAATGGCAAATACCGGTCTTGGCGGAACTGGCGGCGCTTGTTCGCGATCTCCGCCAGGAGGGGAGGGAATTGTCTCTGTCCTCGCTTCAGGCCAAGGCGGCCGATCCTGGGGCTGCGGAATGCCTGGCGCGTCTTGCCATTCCCACTCCTTTGGATCCGGGACTGAGCGAACAGGACTTCCGGCAGGTTCTGCGGACGGCGCTTCATGGCGGGATCAGCGTGGACATTAGGGAAGTGCGCGAAGAACTGGTCAGGGCCCAGAGGAAGGGCGATGCGTTGCGCGAGGATGAATTGCTTCGGGAATATACGCGCCTGCTGGCCGTTGCAAATGCCACGTAACGGCTCTTCGGAGGAAGCGGGATGTGGGGTGACGGGGTTGGCAAGGGACTGTTGCGCGGAATTGAGGCGGGGATGCAAAAATGAGCGGAAGAAAGAACTCCGGATCCAAGGGCGGGGCAAAGGCGAAAGCTGTTCTCGGCGATGGCGCCAGGACCGATGCCGGGTCCGGCGAGGGTGACGACTGGCCGGGCGTCTCTGCCGTCAGGAACGAAAGCCGCGACCGTAAGCCAGCCGGCAAGGCGAAACCGGAGCGGAGCGGGAATCCGGCGCCGGTTGTCAAGGGAGGGGCGGGCGTTTCTTTCAACTCCCGGACGGGGGGGAAGGAGAAGGTTATAGCAGCCAAAAATGAAAGCGGTGTCGGCAAGCCGGGCGGGAAGGATGGGAAAGCCCCAAAAAGCGGTGGTTCGGCCGGCGATGGCAAAAAAGCTGCCGGCAAAACGCCGGATTCAGGCGGGGCGGACAAAACCGGCGAAGAAGCTGTCGGCCCCGGACAGTCCGTTGTTCCCGTTTCAAGCGACGTTTACGAGAAAGCCTATTTCCTGATTCTCGACCGGCTGAAAGGCCGGAAGGCCATAACCTATTCCGAGTTCAACGATCTCCTTCCCGACGACGCCATTGATCCCAACGAGATCGACGACATGTTCACCCGATTGAACAAGAACGGCGTCGTCGTGACGGTTATGGACGCGGCCGACGATGTCGCGCCTGATCTGGACGGGGACGAGTTGGATATCGAGGACGCCGACATCGAACCGGAACTGTTGTCGGCCGGGCATCCCTTGATTCCCGGGGCCGATATCGGCGATGTCCACGATCCGGTGCGCATGTACCTCTCGGAAATGGGGTCGATTCCCCTCCTTTCCCGCGAGGAGGAAGTGACTCTGGCCAAGAAAATCGAGTTGTTCAACACCCATTTCCGCTTGCGCACGCTGGGCAGTCCGATTGCCATGGCCCACGTCTTCGATCTCTACGAAAAAGTGAAACAGAACCGGGAGACTCTTGATCGCATCATTCGCGGGAGTTCCCACCCCACCGGCAACGAGAAGAATGATGTTCTGGCCAGGCTTCCCGGTCACATGGATTCGCTCAGGAAAATTTACGAAAAATTGGCCGGGATCTGGCGGCGGATGGAGGACAAGTCGCTGCCGGCCGCCAAGCGCACGGAATATTTCCTGGAAATGCTGTCCCGGCAACGGCGCATGGCCATGCTGCTAGAGGAACTTGGGCTGCGAACCAGCAAAATGCTGGCCATCCGGGACAGGATTGTCAAGCTGGCCGACGAAGCGGAGAGGCTGCGTCGTGACGTCCACTTGTTGGATGGCAAGGGAGAGCGCCTTTCCGCCCAGGAAAAACGCCGCCTCGAAGCGGCTCGCGACAAACTGTTCATTATCGGCAGGGAGGCGATGGAGCCGATCAACCGGCTCATTACCCGGGCCAGGCATGTCGTGCGGCGTTTCCGGGAATACGAGACAGTGAAGCAGAAATTGTCGAGCGGCAACCTGCGGCTGGTGGTTTCGATTGCCAAGAAATATCGCCACCGGGGCCTCAGTTTCATCGATCTCATCCAGGAGGGGAACACCGGCCTGAGGAAAGCGGTGGAAAAGTACGAATACCGGCGGGGGTACAAGTTCTCCACCTATGCCACCTGGTGGAT
>JAITKH010000025.1 GCA_031278535.1 Planctomycetota bacterium
CATGCTTTTGATTTCCTTGGCGGTGCCCTTTCTTTTGAGCGGATACTTGTTCGTGTCCAATTGACAATGAACTTTCAATCCAGTCTTTGTGACAGTGCTTGAGATCAGCTTCACTATTGTCTCATAACTGGTCAGTGGTTCGCCGCGCCAATTCCGGCTGATAAAGGAAAACAGCCGGTGTTCGACCTTGTTCCATTTGCTGGTGCCGGGCGGAAAATGGCAAACCATGACAGGAAGGCCCGTTTCGTCGGCCAGACACTGCAATTCCCATTTCCACAGGATGCGCCTGTAGCCGTTCGAACCTCCACTGTCGGCCATAATCTGAATGCGCCGGGCATTCGGATATGCCTTGTTCCCCACTTCATTTCACCATGCGCGGATAGATGCCACCGCGAACTGGGAGGTGTCGTGATCAGAACCGACATTGACGAATCCCTCATTGCGGGACAGGTCATATATCCCATAGGGGAATGCCCGGGGGATGTCGGGGTCGGGAAAATCATATCCCTGAACCTTCGTTGCCTCACCTTTACGGTGCCATTTGCAGCCGTTATTCTTGTAATTTCCGACAAGTTCCCTCTTCTTGGTGTCCACCGAAATGACAGGATTGCCGCACCGCATTTCCCCGGTTGCTTGTTGGTTGATATGCTCGAATTGCGCGTTGCGGTCGGGATGCTCCCGACCCTCTTCTGTCTTGCGGTTTGCCTGAAGACTATACCCGAGTTCATGCAATTGCCGCGTGACAGTCTGTCGCCCAACGCAAATCCCGACTCCGGCCAACTCCTCCGTCAGACGACGGGTGCTTTTACATGTCCACCGCAAAGGCGATTCCGGGTCCCTGCGTGTCAGCGGCTCGACCAGCGCTTCCAGTTTTTCGGGCAGCGTCGGCATAGGGTGAACGCTCAATTTGCGGCCACCGCCAGGCTTGCGTATGCGATCCAATGGCGCGGAAGGCGCAGAACGCATTTCAGCCAGACCCTTGCTGATGGTCACTCGGGAAATCCCCGTGGCATTGGAAACGAGGGTGGCACCGCCATATCCCAACGCGGCAGCTTCCGTTGCCGCCCATATACGACGACTACACTCATCCAGATAACTGGATAACTGCAAATACTTCCCCCGGATTTCGGACAATGTGAGCATCCATATACTATAGAGTATCCGAAATAACTTGTAAAGGTTATTTTTGTGCAGACCCTTACTTGCGGGGAGGGTCCCCGGCTTATCCGGTTTCTGCCTCCGGGAAAATGAATTCCCCTTCGGCATTGGAGGTCGATTTCAAAGCAAGCGGACTTCGCCATCCACAGGTTTAGTCTTTTCAGACCGCTATGACAAATGATGGCAGGTGGCCGGACGCATTTCCCGGAGAATGGGAAAAGTGAAAAGATTCGACTTTTTTGTGGCAAGTATGAACAGCGGTTTGACTCGACCTTGCGGCGACGACCGCACCGTACGCAGCCGGCATAATTGCGTATTTACGTCGTCTCCCGCGCTTCACGATAGGAAAAACCATGCGCATCCTTGGCCAACTGGGCCTGATTTTTGCCTTCGTATATTTTGGCGTCTGGTTGTCACGCACCTTGCCGGTCGGCTTGCCGGCAAGCATTTTCGGCATGCTGCTGCTTTTGGCCGCCTTGCGCCTTCGCCTGTTTCCGGAAAGTTTTTGGCTGAAACCGGCGAGTTTTTTGGCACCAACATGGCTTTTTTCTTTCTCCCACCCGCCGTGGACATCCTGGAACAGTATCCGTTGGTCCGCGCGTTTCTCCCGATTATTCTGCTGATTTGCCTGCTTACCACAATAGTGACGTTCCTGGCCGCCTATCTGGCGGCAGGGGCGGTGTGGCAACGGACGGGAAAAGATGCCTGAGACGGGAACCTTTTCCGCTTCGCCCGCCATAGGGATTGTCGTCCTTATCGCCACCTATTGGATCGGCGTTTGGTTACGGGCTCGGTTTCCAACCCCCTTAATCAATCCCCTGGTCGTCGGAATGGCGCTGACGGCGCTTCTGCTTGTGCTTACTCCCCTGTCGCCAAGCGACTTGAAGCCCGGCGGTGACATTATCGCCTTGTTCATCGTACCGGCGACCACGGTCCTGGCACTCCAGGTTCACAGGCAATGGGCAAAAATGCGGGAAAATTTTTCGGCGATCGCGGCTGGCTGCCTGGCGGGAAGCGCCGCCTCCGTCGCCAGCATCCTGGCTCTCTGCAAACTTCTGCTCCCGGATCAGTCGCTGACCGCCTCTCTCCTCCCAAAATCGGTCACCACCGCCATTGCCATCGAGCTATCAGTCAATAACGGCGGCGACACGGCCGTCACGATCATGGCGGTGATCCTTACGGGGATGATCACCGCCGTCGTCTCCCCTCTCCTCGTCCGTCACCTCGGACTGCGGGATCCGGTGCTGTCGGGCATTGCCATCGGTGTTTCAGGTCATGCCATAGGAACGGCTAAGGCCATCGAAATGGGGGAAGTGCAAGGCGCGATGAGCGGGATCGCCCTGGTGGGATCGGGCATCGCCACCAGCATCCTCTATGCGGCGCTGTAAAGGGTGGTGACGCCCGTGTCGGGCTGCCGCCGCCGATTGTCGGATTTGCCGAAGCGCAAAAAATCCAGATAGTTCCGATGCCTGGCGCGGGTTGCAGGACCCGGTACGGCCGTCATCGCCTTGATGCGGATTCGCCGCCTTCCTTCCACCCGAGACGCTCCAGGAGTTTCCGGTGTCCTGCCGGGAAGGGATAACTGTCGATTTCAGCAATTCGAACCCATTTTCCCCGTTCCTCGTCCCGGAATGAAGGGAGAAGAACGCCGGCGACGTCGCAAAGGTAGCCGTGCACAACCACGCGATTGGTGGTATAGCTGTGCCGGACGATAGCAATTTTTTCGCGTATCGTCGCCGTAATCCCGGTTTCGTCGGCCAAATAGCGAACAAGGGCTTTCTCTGGACTTTTTCCGGGCCCAACGTTTCCGCCCGGAAATTCCCACAAACCGCCCCAAAGGCCGCCGGGCCGGCGTTTCCGGATAAGGATGCGGCCTTTCCTCACGAGGATTCCCGCCGCCATTTCGAGGCGAACGATGGCGCCTTTCGGTTTTTTCGGCGGGCGGGCTGACGCGACGCCCAGGCGACGGGCGGTGCAGAAAGCGTCGACAGGGCATTGCCCACAGTTCGGAATCCCACGGCAGACCAGGGCGCCCAATTCCATCAATCCCTGGATGATGAGCCGGGGGGAGCCGGAAGAAAGAAGCGACCGAACCGTTTCGGTGATGTACGCCTTCGCGGCCTTGTCTGACAGAGGGATGTCGATGTCGCACACCCTGGCGAAGACGCGCATGACATTGGTGTCCACGGCCGGCACGGGGTCGTCGAAGGCAATGGCGGCAATCGCACCGGCTGTATACTCTCCCACGCCGGGCAGCGCCCGGATATCCTTGAAGAAACGGGGAAATATGCCATGACTTTCGGCCATGATGCGCTTGGCGGCGGCATGGAGATTTCTTGCCCGCGAATAATAGCCCAGTCCTTCCCAGGCCGCGAGTATGGCCTCCTCTCGGGCTTCGGCAACGGATCGGATGTCGGGAAAACGGTGCATCCAAGCCTTGAAATATTCGACTCCGCGCTCCATCCGGGTTTGCTGGAGCATAATCTCCGATATCCAGACAGCATAGGGCTCGTAGTTGCCGCGCCAGGGTAAGGGACGCATGACCAGGGCGAACCAGCGGAGGAGTTTTTCGACAAACGCCCTTTTCCCGGCCGCGGTGCGCAATGGCTGCATGGCGGGTTTCTCCGAACGCGAATTGAAGCTGTTTTTTGTTGGCAGGGGCATATGAAGCGCGTCGTCACTCCAACAGCCTCAGAATCCATTGACGGTCGAGTTTTTTCTGCGCCAGCAGACTGGCGGTCGTCTGGAAAAGAATCTGCGAGCTGGCATATTCCGTGATTTCCGCCGCCATGTCGGTGTCGCGGATGAACAATTCGGTTTTGGTGAGATTTTCCAATTCCGTCCTGAGATATACCCATACCGAAGTGGTTTTCGGTTTATATGGTT
>JAITKH010000031.1 GCA_031278535.1 Planctomycetota bacterium
GCCTACGGGGAAGTGAATTCCCCTTCGGCATCAGAGGTCAATCCCGGAACAAACGGACTTTAGAATTTGTAAGGATTGAGACTGTACCGCCCACTAGTGCGAAACAATTTGAGAATCTCCCGTCGCCCAGGAACGATTTCGCGTTCAAGCGACTCGTGGGCGGGCGGAGGCATCTGTATTATCCGGCAAAATTTCTCCAGTCCGTTCTCGACTTGCCGGAGGGGGAATGTAAAGACGTTTCCGTCATCGATTTGGCTTGACCGGATTGAAGTCGTTGACCTCCCATGCAGCCGTGTGTGAAACGCTTGCCGAATTCGGGCAAAGGCTGGGCGGAGAAGAAAGAGGACAATGCTTAAAAAGGTGCGCACCCCTTGCGCCGATGTAAGGGTGAAGAAAAACCTTTTCCAACAGCACCGATGTTTCGCATAATATGGGAGAAGGTTCACGATAGGGATAGGGGCGCCGCCGGAGCCGGGCGAGGCACCCCTTGGATCCGGGGCCGGTCATGCGTCTCCTGTCATCGCCTTTCTTCGTTTTTCTCCTTCTCGCCGCCGGAACGGTTCGGACGGGAGAACAGCATCCCTGGAACGACAAACGCGTCTATTACGTGGTGGCGCAAGGCGGCAAATTGCGGGAAAAAGGCTATTTTGTCCGGCGAATCGGTTCCTGGCGCAAAGCCCCCTGCGTGGTAATCGAGGAGGATCGGTTCTACTTCTTGGAGGGCGAAAGCCTTACTCCGGCCCGATCAGTCAAGGTCAGATCGATTACCACTCTGGACGGCCTGGCTATCCAACGCCACGAGGAAACGATAATCGGCGGCTCCGGCCGGGAAACCATCGTGGTCGAAGACGGCGAAGCACATTTCGACAATTCCAACCCCTCCTATGGGGAACCGTTTGTCCTCCCGGCTCCGGCCGGCCTGGTTTTCGACGTCAACGGCGAGTGGCTGGCGGCGCAATCCCCGCGAATCGGCGCCGAATACGAGGCGCGGGTGCTGGAACGGCGGGCACGCAAGGTGCGGATCGAAACCGTCTCCATCCGCGAGAGGCTTTCTTCCGGCGGCGACCCGTCCGTATGGATCGCCGAGTTCAACTCCCCCGGCCGGACGCCGATGTTCGCGCGCTTCACCTCGGACGGACGTCTCATCCGCCTGGAATCGGGAAGCCTTATCTACCAGGTGGTGGGGCGGGATGATTTCGAACTGGGCCGGGTGCCGCGAGAATCATCTCTGCCTCCGCTCCCTGGCGAGACTGTCGCCGCCGCTCCGGAGTTGGCGCCGCCCGTTCCGGCGCTGACTCCGATTCACCAGGCGTCGCCGGTCCCGGCGGAGTCTGACGGCGGCGTTCCGGCCGGCCTCTCCATTCCCGCCTGGGACGGATTCGCCTGGATGGCCCTCCGCGCCAATCCTTCCGGCCTTTGGAACGGCGCCTTCCCCGACTCCGCGTATTCCCGTCTCGAATACGACGCTTCCGGCGTCGTTGTCGTATCGTTCCGAAACGCCCCCCGGGCAGGCGCCGACGCCGTCCTTCCGATGACCGCTTCCCCCGACGTTGCCGCCTTCCTTTCGGCGACGCCGCAATTGCCGGCCGCCGATCCGGCAATCATCGGCGCCGCCCGACTAGCGACACTGGACGAAGGAACGCAGCGCGAAGAGAGGAATGCGCTCAGGGCAGTCAGCTTCCTCGCCGGCTGGATCAACCAGAACATTTCCCCGCTCCCCTGGAACGGCGGTGCTTCCCCGCCGGCCAGGACGCTCGCCGACCGCGCCGGCGACGCCCTGTCCGCCGCCCGCCTGTTCGCCGCCATGGTCCGGACCCTCGGGGCGCCCAGTCTGGTCTGCCAGGGCCTCCTCGTCCGCTCCGGCCGGGCGATCCCGCACGCCTGGAGCGAGGTTTGGATCGACGACGTCTGGATTCCCGTCGATGTCGCGGTGAACCGGGTTGGTCTGCCCGCCGGGTATATTCTTGCCGAACGTTCCAGACCGGACGGGGATTTTTACGGCGACTTTCCCTCCATCCTCCGATCTCCGGGAGCCGAGTTGATTCTCCTTTCCGCCGGCCGGGAAACGCCCGACGGAGAAATCGTCCGACTGGTGGCCGGGGAACATCGTACGTATGCCTGGGCGCGGGGCGAATGGCTTGCCAATCTCTACTGGGGCTTCGCCCTGCGGCTGCCGCCCGGCTGGATCGGATCGGCCAGGATGGATTCGGTGGAGGCGTCCGATCCCGAGAGTCTGGCTTGGATCAAGTGCGAGGCCCTGCCCGGCGACTTCGTGGCTGATCGCACCGCCCTGGAAGACATGATTTCAGGACTCCGGCGGAATCTTGGCCGTTTTCGCTTGGTGGACTCCCGGGTGACGGCCTTCGACGCCGACGGCGCCATGCCGGCTCTTTTCGCCGACTTCTCTAGCCGTGCGGAAGGAGCGAATCTCCGCTGCCGGCAATATTTTTTGCCCCGGCGGCAGCGCGCCTTCCGGATTTCTTTCTGGGCCCCAATAAATCGTTTCGACGAG
The DNA here is from genome assembly GCA_031278535.1 of Planctomycetota bacterium. Lineage (GTDB taxonomy): Bacteria > Planctomycetota > SZUA-567 > SZUA-567 > SZUA-567 > JAJBSZ01. The sequence continues at coordinate 2,513 of JAITKH010000031.1, forward strand.
TTCGCCCCGGCGTTCGACAGGATGCTGGCGTCATGGGAATTTTGAACCTCTTCGTGGAGGCGCCCAAAAGATGAACGAAGCGGCGGCGGAAGCCCTTTCCGCCGCGATCAACCGGAAGTTCCGCGATTTCGAGCCTTCCAAAGGAAGGGGGAAGCAGTCGGCAGCCGTCTCCGGTACGGAAACGCCCACCGCCGGAGAAATGCTGGCGGCACTCGACTCGCCCTTCTACAAGAGGCTCGACAAGGCTGGAGGCGGCTTTCAGGCCAGCCTTCTCGACAATGGCGAAGACGATCCGTCGCGCCGCGACTATGGCGAGCGCTACCGCTATGTCGCGCGGTTGGGGGAAGGCGGACAGGGTCGGGTGCTCTGTTTTCACGACGCCGTTCTTGATCGCGACGTCGCCATCAAGGTTCTGAAGCCACCCCACACGGAAGAGCGCGAGCGCCAGCTTGAGAACGAGGCCCGGGTTGGCGGGGCGCTCGAACATCCGAACATCCTCCCCACCTACGATCTTTCCTGCGACGAGACTGGCAGCCCTTTCCTGGTCATGCGGAAGGTCGAGGGGATAAGCCTGGACGAACTGCTCAAAACGGCCCATGACGACGGGGACGGCGCCGCCCCCGGCCGGGATCGCCGGCTCCTGGACATATTCCTGCAGGTCTGCCACGCCATTGAATACGCTCATTCGCGCGGCGTCCTGCACCTGGATATCAAGCCGCAGAACGTCAAGGTCGGAACGTTCGGCCAGGTCTATGTCTTGGACTGGGGCTTCGCTTCGCGGAAGAAGGACAGCCCGGCGATGGTGGCCGGCACCCCGCTGTTCATCGCCCCCGAACGCTTCCGGCCGGGCCGGCCGGACGAGCGCTGCGACGTCTATTCCCTCGGCGTCATGCTGTACCGCATTCTGACGAACCGGCTTCCCCGCGAAGTTGGCAAGACCTCTTTCAAGGAATTCCGGGAACGTCTGGACGATTTTCCCGTCATCCCGCCCCGCCGGCGCGATCCGGCTCTCCGCCGCGATCTCGACGCCATCGTCATGAAAGCGCTCAAGGACGAGCCTGTCGAACGGTACCAGTCGGTGGCGGAACTCAAGGGCGATCTGGAACGTTTCCTTAACAGCCTGCCGATTAGCGCCCGACGGGTGGGATGGTTCGGGCGCTTCTGGAAATGGACTCGGCGGCATCGGGCCTTCGTCTGCGCCGTGGCGGCCATACTGGCGGCGGCGGTCTATACCGGAATGGCGTCTGTCCGGGCGAAACGACTGGCCGAGGCGGCGGTCGCGGCCCAACGGCAAGTTGCGCAGGAACAGCGCCGCCGCGAGCAGGCCGGCCGGGAGTTGGCCCTGGCGCTGGAGGCGCGCAGGCGCCAGGAGGAAGAGCGGCGGGAAATTCTACGCCGCCGCGCCGCCGCCCGGGTGCCGATGGAAAAGGGAATGGACATCATGGACAAGTCCCTGCCGGCGGTGGACAAGGAAAGGGACAGGGGGAAGCGGCTCGAACTGCTCCGGCCGGCCATTGATTTTTTCACCCAGGCGCTGTCCATAATCGAACCGGACGAGATCAGGAACCGTGACGCGGCCGAAGCGTACTACCTCCGGGCCCGGGCTTTCGAGCGGGCGCGGGAAATCTCCCGCGCCGTTGCCGATTACCGCGCCGCCTACGAGCGGGACGAATCCTTCATTATGGCCCGGTATTACCTCGGATTCATCTACTTCAACAACATGGACCGGGACGTGAAGAACGCCTTGGCCGAATTCGAGGCGATGAACGCGGTTGATCCGGGGAACGAATTTTCGGAAATCGGCATGGCGTATATCGAGGCCCACACCGGCTACGAAGCCAAAGCTCTGGCGCGGACGGATCGCATTGAGGCGAGGGAAAAGGCGATCAGGCGAGAGGCCGGTCGGCCGGAAGAGGCCTGGGACAACGCCGGCCTTTACAACATCTGGCTGATCCGGGGCCGCATTTACGGAAACCGCGAGGGCGGATTCTACGATCCCGAAAAGGCGATCGCCGCCTACGCCAACTACTGCCGCTATGATCCGGAGAAACCCGCGCCCTACATCAACAGCGGCGTCCTCCACCTGGCTTTGCGGGAGCGGGCCGTCAGGCGAAACGACGGCGCCGAGGCACAACGGCGGCTGGATCTGGCCCTGGCTGAGTTCAATCAAGCCCTGGCGACCGATCCGTCTTCAAAATTGGCGCTCCAGCACCGAGGGTTCGCTCTCTTCAAATACAAGAACTTGCTTGACGAGGGTCAGCGGGATATCGAAGCGGCTATCGCCCTCGATCCCGGCTACGTCGCCGCCATTATGGATCTCGCCGCCATTTACGAAACCAGGGGGCAATTCGACTTGGCGGAAAAAGCCTACGAACGCATCCGGGAAATCAACCCAAACCATCCCAATCTCGAATACCGGCTGGGCATCCTCCATTTCTACGCCAACCGGCTGCCCGAGGCGGAGGCCGAACTGTCGACAGCCATCGGAAAGGCTCCGGATGAATTTTCCCGCGCCGTCCGCCTCCACCGGAGGGGAATGATTCGTTTCCTCCGGGGCGAGCATAAGGATGCTGTCGAGGACTTCGGGCAATCCATCGCCCGACGGCGGGAGGGGAAAATTTATCCCGCCCTGATGCGCTGGCTGGCCGAGACCCGCCTTGGCGCCGAACCGGACAAGGTCGAATTCGCCAGAAACATCGACTCCGGCGCGGACAAACCTTGGCTCGCCATAGTGGCAAGCATCTACCTGGACGAAGAACCTTTCGGAGAGGACCAGGCCTTGGGGCTCGCCACCAATCCCGAGGCTATCTGCGAAACCGGCTTCTACCTCGGCGCCCGAGCCTGGGTCCGGGGCGAAACGGTGAATGCCCTCGCCTTCCTCGAACTCGCCGTCAATTCGAACGTTCGCGTGTTCATGGAATACACGATGGCCAGGATTCTGCGCGACCGGTTGATGCAGGAACAAAACGAATCACAGCGCCTCCCCGATCGGGTGGAGGCGGTCGCCACAAGGGAAGGAGAGGCGGAAACGCCGCCGCCCTGAAGCCGCAGGGCGCCAGACGTCGGGAGACAGACAAAAAACGGGAACGTTTCTCCATAAAGAAACGCCCCGGTAATTTGTTTCGCACCCGGTTTTTTGGCGGCGGATCAGCGCTCCACGGAATCTCCTTCTTCGATGTGAGACTGTATGGAATACTGGCAATCCACCTTTCGCCTCCGGGGAGGTGAATTCCCTTTCGGCATCGGATATCGATTCCGGGCAAACAGATTGCGGCGCCGGCAAAGTCGCCTTTTCAGCGCACCGGGCTCCGGTTCCCGTCGGGTCTCCCTATAAGGTCGCCATGTACTCGATCAAGTCCACGACCTTGCAGGAATATCCCCATTCGTTGTCATACCAGGCGACCAGCTTCATGAAGCTGGGGTTGAGCATGATGCCCGCCTTGGCGTCAAAGATGGAAGTGCGGGGATCGCCGATGAAGTCGGACGAAACCACATCCTCGTTGACATAGCCCATAATCCCCTTCATTTCTCCCTGCGAAGCTTTCAGCATCGCCTCGCAGACCGCCTCGTAGGTGGCGGCCTTCTCAACGCGGCAGGTGAGATCGACGACCGAGACGTCCAGGGTGGGTACTCGGATGGACATGCCGGTGAGCTTGCCCTTGAGCGCGGGGATGACCTTGGTTACCGCCTTGGCGGCGCCGGTCGACGAGGGAATGAGGTTGTAGGCGGCCGCCCGACCGCCGCGCCAATCCTTGGCCGATGGGCCGTCCACCGTTTTCTGGGTGGCGGTGGTGGAGTGGACGGTGGTCATCAAGCCTTCCACCATGGTGAAATTGTCGTGAACGATCTTGGTGAGGGGAGCGAGACAGTTGGTAGTGCAGCTCGCGTTCGAGACGATGTGCATGTCCGGGGTGAGCGTCTTGTGGTTGACGCCCATGACGAACATGGGAGTGTCGTCCTTGGAGGGGCCGGACATGACTACTTTTTTCGCGCCGGCCTTGATGTGCGCCTCGGCTTTCTCCTTGGTGAGGAAAATGCCGGTCGATTCGACTATGTAATCGGCCCCGACGTCGCCCCACTTGAGGACGGACGGATCCTTTTCGCCGGTGATGCGCATCTTTTTTCCGTTCACCGCCAAATTTGATCCGTCAACGGAGACATCGCCGCCGAACTTGCCGTGGATGGTGTCGAATTTGAGCATGTAGGCGAGGTAGGGGGCATCGAAAAGATCGTTGACTCCCACCACCTCCACGTCCGGCCGGCCGATGGCGGCGCGGAAGACCAGACGGCCGATGCGGCCAAATCCGTTGATGCCGATTCTCACCTTGGACATGTGCAACTCCTTTTCATAGACAATAACAGCTCGAGCGTCCGGCGTAACGCTCCGCTAAGACATTCTCAATAAGTATATCTAACTTTGGTCGCCTGTGCAAATGAAATCGGGAAATTTCGACCGATTGAACAGGACTTGGGCATGAAAATGCCCCGGAAGCGTTCACTGGCCAAAAAGGATGTTGGCTTATGTCCTTGAATCAGGGACGAATGCATCATTTCATATGCGAAACAATGATTTGATTTTCGCGCCCACCCATTTGCGGACATGAGCCAGGATGTTTTGCGCGGCTTTTGCATGCTTGTTTTCCGGAAACCGTAATATTTCGTTGAAAACCGAGCCTTCTCGGGCGGCCGTGTGCCCAAAAAACCTTAAAAACGGCGTTTTCAACCCGTGAACACATACAATAACCCTCCCCGGCCATTTGTGAACTTTTCAAGATCACCCTGCCCAAGCGAGGGCGTATGCAAGGAGTTCCTGGATTTTGGTCATGCTGGAACGGGGAGACGAGCTATGTGGTCTGTACAGTCTCAATCTTTCCAAATTCTGAAGTCCGTCTGTTCCGGGATTGGCCTCTGATGCCGGAGGGGAATTCCCTTCCCCGCAGGCAGAAACCGGATGAACCCGTAAAATCTCAAGCAAGGATTGAGACTTTACGGAACAATAAACTCCGCGACCACGATTTTGCGCCCGCATCGATTCCGCCTGTGAAAATATCGGTTATGGCGTGAATGTCCAAAATATGGCATTTCGGGGATTCCGGCGGGTCGTGCCGTCGCCCAAACCGATCAAAATCGTCGAACGGGACGCCATACGAAGCATGCTGAACAGCGGCTACAATGTTATCGGCGGGGGT
>JAITKH010000154.1 GCA_031278535.1 Planctomycetota bacterium
AAATCATCGTCCGCCGTCCCTGGCGGCCGGCGGGCAGGAGTCGGCAAGGATTCTTTCCAGATCCTCCCGCAGCCGCACCAGCCGCGGCCCCGGCACAAAGGCGTACGAGGCGCGCACAATGCATATCCTGCCGTTTCGGACCGCCGCGAGGTTGGCGAGAGCGTCCCAATCCTGGCGGAGAGTCGCTTCGTCCGGACCGCCGCCCGGGTCGTCGGGAAGAAGTTCCACCACCAGATCGGGATCGAGACTGGCCACCCCCTCGGCCGTCAACATGGGAAAAGCCAATTCGCCCTGGTAGGCGTTTTCGCCGCCGGCGGCGGAAAGGATCAAATCGTAAAGACCGTCCCGGCCCACGGCGTAGGCCTGGACAAGTCCCCTTTCGCCGTAATCGCGGCCGACAATCATCAGGATTCGTGGCGGCGGGAACGCTCCGGGCAACCAGGCGGCCGGCGACAATTCCCTGTCGAGACGCACGGCGATTTCCTCGCCTTCCGCCGTCCTGCCGAATATTTTTCCCAATATCCGATAGGACTCGATCAGTCCCCGCAAGGTGCGGTGGTTCACGGTTACGCAGCGCAGCCCCAAGTCCTCGAGCACTGTCCGGTCCTGACCGTAATCGTCCCTGACGACGACATAATCCGGGACAAGCGAAAGGATGCGTTCGTAATTTGGGGAGAAGAAATCGCCAACCGCGGGCAGGGCCTCCGCCTCCGGCGGATACCGGCAATACCGGGTGACGCCCACCACCGATTCGCCGGCGCCAATGGCGAAAAGCGCCTCGGTGATGCTTGGCGACAGCGACACGGCGCGCAGCGGCTGGCCGGCCCGGAGCGGGAGGGAAGAAAAGAGGAAAAGCGCTATTGTCAAAAATCTCAAGAAAAATCCCGGCATCGGCAGCCTCATCGCAAGTGAAACTCGATTAGAAAATCCTCTTCCGCCGTGACGGCTATGCCGCCCCGCCGGGCTGGCCGATAGGCGGCCTTTCTCACTCCCTCGACAGCGGCCCGATCCAGGCCCCGGGAGCCGCTTGACCGGGCAATGGCGGCGGAAAGGCAACGGCCCCGGACGTCGATGACCGCCCGCACCAGAACCATTCCCGACTCGCCGCGCCGTCGCGAGATGTCGGGATAGGGAATGACAAAGCCATTCACGGAATTGGGCCGTTCCTCCGCTCCGAATTCGCGCCGATCGCCTCCGGCAAGGGACGGGGACGCCGGGGACGGCGGCGGAATCCGGGTTTCCGGCGGGGTCCGCGTTTCCGGATTCGGCGCTTCCCTTTCCCGGGCATTCCGCCGGGCCGGCGCCTCCGCCCGCCCCGACCTGTCGTTTTCATGCCGCCGCATCCGGACAGGCAAAGCGTCGGTTGGCACCGGCAGCGATTCGGGTGCGGATTCCTCGCGTCCGGTTGGCGGCGAAAAAGCCGGTCCGGCTGAAAAATCGCCGGCTTCCGCCAAAAGAAAGCGTTCTTCATGGCGGTAAAGAACCGTTTTCGATAGGTGAGCGGCTGCCGGAACGGGAACGGATTTCCGGGCTGCCGGAGAAAAGCCGACTGTCACCGGCGGGAAGGGCTTGTCCGCCCGTCCGAATCCGTTTCGGCGGCGTTCCAGAGGAACGGCTTCGCGCGTTTCCGTTTTCCTTTCCGCCGCCGGGGCAGACTCCGCCGGGACGAGTATGGCGCCAAGCCGCGCGGGCGGCGTTTCAGGAGCGGTTTCCCGATCCCGGATTGCCGGCAAAAACTCCGTTTCCACGGCGGAAAGTTCGATTTCCGGCAAGTCTGGAGATCGAATCGCCTCCGGTATCTCCAAAGCCGCCCGGGCGGGCATGGATTCCCGACCTGCCGGGCAAAGGCCGGTTGCTTCCGCTGGCACCGGCTTGTCCGCCCGTCCGAATCCGTTTCGGCGGCGTTCCAGAGGAACGGCTTCGCGCGTTTCCGTTTTCCTTTCCGGAGTCGAGGCAAACTCCGCCGGGACGGGTACGGCGCCGATCCGCGCGGACGGCGTTTCAGGAGCAATTCCCCGCTCCCGAATTGCCGGGAAAAACTCCGTTGCCATGGCGGAAAATTCGGTTTCCGGCAAGTCTGGAGACTGAACCCCATCCGGCATCCGGGCAGTCTCCAGGGCGGGAATGGATTCCCGAAATGCCGGGAAAAGGCCGGTTGCTTCCGCTGGAACCGGCTTGTCCGCCCGTCCGAATCCGTTTCGGCGGCGTTCCAGAGGAATGGCTTCGCGCGTTTCCGTTTTCCTTTCCGGAGTCGCCAGGGATGATGATTCCTCCGGCGCCGCAAAATCGGCGGGAATATTTCCGAAAAGACGGTCGGGCAAGGTGTTTTCTTGCTTGGGAGGCGACACGCGCTTTTCCTGAACCTCCTTCGGCGACGCCGGACGGAAGGCAGCGGCCGGGCTGGCCGACATGGCATCGGAACGTTCGACCTTCACCGCCACCTCGCCGCCATCGATAAGAAGCGCCACCCGCAATACCTTTACCGTCGGTATCGGCGGCGGCAGACAAATCGCGGCGAAAGTGTGGAGAGCGATGGAAAAGAACAGGGCGACGGCAAGCAACCGCCCCGAACTCCGGCTTCCCCCTTTCCGTGTTGCCACGAGAAGGGCGTGCAGATCAGGTTTTCCTTGCTCCTGTTCCGCGATTGTTTTCTCCATAATGGAAAAAGACTCCGATCAGGACAGGTCAACAAATATCTTCCGTTGATAAAAAGTCAAGATCATACCGATGTTGTTTCAAATTTTTTGCGTAAATCGCGAATACATCCCAAAAAAACTTGACAGCTACATCGTCATTGTTTAATATTCATATCGAAATTATATTATATAATATCATAAAATAATTATATATTAATATTATTATAAAATATTTTATATATGAAAAGGAGGAAATTCCATGAACGGAAGAAGACTTGCCGCAGGCATACCCTTGTTCATTTTTGGTTCCGCTCTGGCAATTCTCCCACACACTTTTTTCCCCGCCTGCCCGGTCCATGGCAATAGGGAAATTTCTTTTTCCACTTTCGCGTCCGGTACAGGACACACTTCAATCAAAAATCATAATCCCGTACATGCGCCCGCCTCCGCCGTTGCGGCAAACACGGCAGATGGCGCCGCGGCGCGTTCGCATCATGGAACAACCGGTACAGAAGCGAATCCGGGCCACGGCGCCATGACGCCGCGTCCCGACACCCATGGCGCGGCGGACGCATCTTCCGGCTTTGCGCCGCTGGAGGCGGTTGTCGTCCTGCCGGCGACGGCGGCACAATCCGCGCCCAACCGCATGCCGTGCTTTTTCACCGCCCGTTCCACTTCCGGACTGGGCGGCCTTATCGCGATAGCCGGCCTGATAATACTGGCAAGCCCGATCGTCGCCCTCTGGCGCGGAGTCTCCGTTCTGGTCATTCCAGCGGCCGCGCTCTCGCTTGCGTTTCTCCACTGGTTGATTGGCGTTTGCGCCATGCCGACCATGGTTTGCCGTCTTGGTTTGACTCTGGCCGTGAACGTCTTGTCCTCTCTTTCCATACTGTCGGCGCTGGCGAACATTTTCTGGCTTCCCCGGAACGGCAATGCGATCGCAAAGGCGGCCAAGGCCGAAGCCGCCGGAAAGAAAACCGGATTGGAGACGGCGTATGCGGGCGCCTGAACGGCTGGACGCCCTGCGCCTCGCCCTTGCCAATCTCAGGATGAAGCCCTACCGTTCATTCGGCCTGATTGCGGTGGTGGCGGTATTTTCCTTCATCATGTTTGGCGGATCCCTTCTTTCCGATAGCGTACGGCTCGGCATGGACAGCATGTCGCAAAGGCTTGGAGCCGATCTGATGGTTGTTCCGAAAGGATATGACGACAAATTGCAGTCCGTTCTTCTGCGGGGAGAACCAAGCACTTTCTATTTCAATGAGGATTTGGTCGAAAAATTGCGGAAAATATCCGGAGTGGCCAGGCTGGCGCCGCAATTGTATCTCGCCAGCCTGGACGACCCCTGTTGCGCCTATCCCATCCAGATAATTGGATACGATCCGGAGCACGATTTCGTCATCCCGCCCTGGATGGAAACGAAACGGCCGGTTCGGCCCGCAAACGATGAAATCGTTGTCGGCAGCCTGATAACCAGCCCTATCGGAACCCAATCGTATTTTTTCGGCGACAAGTTCCGGGTCGCGGCCAGGCTTGACCGTACCGGCATGGGTTTCGACACGTCGGTTTTTATGCCCATAGCCGCGGCGCGCAGCC
>JAITKH010000314.1 GCA_031278535.1 Planctomycetota bacterium
TATTCTCTTCATTTTTACCGAAATTCAGTCGCTTTTTCCCCAATTTTCCGATGATTTCGCAGTTTGATGGCACTTTTTCAGGGACGACTAATTGGTCTTGCCACGGCGCATGATTTCGAGCGCCCCGTCCGGGATATGGAGCGACATCACCACCACGGATTGGCAGCCCGGCAGAACGTCCTCGGGCCGGAAATCCTTTTCCAGCGCCGCATTCAGCATCTGTGCGTCGGCTATGCCGGTCAGGTTCGCGCCAAGTTCCGCGGCGAAGGACAGCACCTCTCCGGTCAGGGCGTCGTCGGGCGATTCGGACATGGCGCATTCTCCATTTTTTGAAGGTCGGCGGAAGAGGTCAGCGTTTTTTCGTCCAGTGCAGCGTCCGGCGCTGCACCAGATCGAAAACCGCCATGATGGACACCACCACCGCCGAGAGAAACATCATGCCGGCGATGACCCGGCCGTATTCGGCGAAGTCGGCGTAATACTGTACGAAAAAACCCAGGCCGGCCTTGGCCCCGAACATCTCGGCCACGGTCAGGAGCAGGAAGCTGCGAATGAGGCCGGCGCTCATGCCGGCGAAGATTTGCGGCATGGCTCCGGGCAGCACGACCTTGCGGATCAGGCGCCACCCCTCGAGATTGAGGCAGCGGGCATTGTCAATCCACCTCGGTTCCAGCATCGCTATGCCGTGCAGGGTATTCATCAACACTGGCCAAAGGACGCCGACGTAGATGATGGCGACCGACGACAGCCAGAACGTCGGGAGCACCGCGATGGCGTATGGGATCAGCATGGTGGAGGGGACCGGGTTCATGGCGCGGAACAGCGGCATGAGCACCCGCTTGGCGCGGGGATGCAACCCCACCGCCACCCCCAGGCCCATCCCGGTCAGGAACGCCCCCAGGACGGCCGGCACGAGAAGGCCCAGGGAATTCAGGAGTCCGTTGAACAGCAGGGGGGCCGATTTGATTGCGTCGGGAACGATTTTGCGCCAGCCCGGAAAAATCATGCCGTTAAAGAGGGCGAAGACATCGGTGAAAAGGGAATACAGAATGATCAGGCCGGCGAAAATCAGGAGCGAACCGAACCGGCCGCCCGTTTCCCCGCCGGGTTTGCCGTTTTTCCCGCGGCTCATATCCCGCCCCCTTCGCCGGACGGCGCGCCCGGATCGAGTTGTTCCCCAACCACCTGGTTGAGGACGTCCAGCAATTCGTCGCGGATGGGCACAAAATTTCCGTGATGGAGGGCGCCATGACGGGAACGCGGGCGCGACAAGCCGACGGCCATGTCCCGGACCACACGGCCGGGACGCGTCGCCATCACAATCACGCGATCCCCGAGAATGACCGCTTCCTCCACGTCGTGCGTGACAAAAATCACGGTCTTCCCGTGTTCGCCGCCGCTGTCCTGCCAGAGGCCGAGCAATAAATCCTGTTGCCGCGCCCGGGTGATTTCGTCGAGGGCGCCGAACGGCTCGTCCATAAGCAGGATGGGGGCGTTGACGGCGAGGGCGCGGGCGATGGCGGTGCGCTGGCGCATGCCGCCGGACAACTCTCCCGGGAGCTTGCCGCCGTCGGTGCGCAAACCGACCAGTTCGAGGTACTCGGAGGCGATGGCGCGGCGCTCTCCGCGCGAACTGCCCATTCCGGCCTGTTCCAGGGCGAGGACAATGTTGTCGCGACAGCTCATCCAGGGAAAAAGACTGTAGTCCTGAAAGACCACGGCGCGATCCAATCCCGGGCCCGACACGGGCCGGCCGGAAACGGTCAGCAGGCCCGTATCGGGAAAGGCGAGGCCGGCCAGCAGCCGCAGCAGCGTACTCTTGCCGCAACCGGACGGCCCGATGACGGCGACGAATTCTCCGCGGGCGATGTCGAGATCGATGCCGTCAAGAACGGTCTCGCCGCCATAGCCGAAGCCAACCGCGGCCAGGCTGATATACGGGGCGCTGCCTGAAACGGACGCCTCTGATTGGTTGTTCAATTCCATTCCTTGAACCGGACGGCCAGTTCCTCCCAGAAGGGGGACGGATACTCGCTTGTCAACTCCGCCAAGGCCTGGCGATAGAGCGAGGTGTCGATAGAATCGCGCGGGTTCAAATCCGAGTCGACGTATTTGCAGGACTGCATATATTCCCACATTTCGACGACGCCGCGGGTATTGGGATCGATGGCGTATTCCTGGTGCGGTTCCAACGCGAGCTCGCGCGCAATGTCCTCGTCCAGATTCTGCTGCCTGATATTGGAGCGGACGGCCGACTCGGGATCCTCGCGATATCTTTGCTCCGCCAGCAGCAATCCCTTGATATACCGCACCAGTTCGGGGCGCTTGTTCCGGATCACCTCTTCGGTGGTGACGATGCGGCAGCAGGGATGGTGCGGGAAGAGATCGTTGCTGAACAGGGGAATGGCCAGGTTGGACTTGCGCGCATTCGCGGTCAGGTTGCTGGCGCCAATGCCCACGTCGATTTTTCCGGTCTTTACCGCCTCGAAAACATCCAGCGGCCGCCTGAATTCGATCAGGGTCAAGTCTTTCCCGATATCAATCCCCGCCTTGTACATCGCTCCCCGCCAGACCACGTCCGAAGTGTAGAGCCTGGGCGAACCGACAACCTTGCCGCGGAATCCCTCGATGGAGGTGAATTGTTCCGCCGCTTCCGGCTTGGTGATTACCGGATGTCCGCCGGCGATATTGCCGGCGACAATCACGAATTTTGCGCCTTGGGTTATGAATGTGAGGGGCGCGCAGGTGCCGAAGGATATGCCGACGTCGATTTTGCCCGCATTCAGCGCGTTCAAGCCGTCGGCCGAACTGAGGAAGGCGATATATTCAGGGTGGGATCCGACCTTGTCGTCCAGTTTCTCCTCGACCGCCAACAGGGGAATGACTGAACTGGATCCGCCGACGCCATAACCGATCCTCAAGTCGTCGCCGGCGCCGGCTCCTCTGATTGTTACAAATCCCAACATTCCGGACAACAGGAGGAATAACCATGGTCTTCTCATAATCGTTCTCCAATATGCGCCTGCAACGACCGCGAACCTGAAGTCGGGCCGTTTGCATCCGCTTTTCCACAATCGGGCCATTCCTTTGCCGGAACGGCGTCAAGGCACCGCAAACCGCGTGCGCGATCCGATTTCGCCTTTTCCGAACCCGCTACATCGATTTTCCGGAATCCGGCGAAACCTGAATATCCTCTTTTTCATGGCACCTCCAACCGGCATCCAGAGCGGTGGCGACGGTTTATAAAACCGCGCCCGCCGCCACCGGAGGAAATCATTCGTTCCATTCCCTGAAGCGAATCTCCAGCCTGTCCCAAAAAGGCGACGGATGCTCGCGCGCCAGTTCGGCCAGCGCCTGGCGATAGAGCGAGGTGTCTATCAGGCCGCGAGGATCGATATCGGAATCGATATAGCCGATGTCGTTCATGTAATCCCACATTTTCACCACCGCCTTGGTGTTGGGATCCACCGCCAGCTTCGAGTGCGGCTCAAGGACCAGGCTGCGGGTCAGGGCGTCGTCAAGGCCAAGCTGGTTTTTTACCGCCGTCACCCCCGTTTCCGGATCGGCGGTGAATTTTTCCTCCGCCCGCAACAGGGCCTTGATGAATTTCACCAGCTCCGGGCGGCGATTCTCGAGCACTTCCCGGGTGGTGACGATGCGGCAGCAGGGATGATCGGGAAACAGGTCGTTGCTCCAAAGCACTATGGCCAGGTCGGGACTTTTCTCAATGGCGCCGACCTGGCCGCTGGAGACGATCCCGACATCGATTTTGCCGGTCCTGACCGCCTCGACCACATCCGGGGGACGCTTGAACTCTATCACGCCGACATCCCGGCCGACATCCAGCCCCTCCCGCTTCAGGGCGCCGCGCCACACGATGTCGGCCGTATACAGCCGGGGAGTGCCGGCCGTCTTGCCCCGGAACCCGTCAATTTTCCTGTAAATTTCTGCGTTCTCCCTTTTGCTTATGATTGGATGGCCGCCGCTGAGGGTGCCGGCGATGACGACGAATTCCGCCCCCGCGGTCACATAGAGCAGCGGGGCGCATGTTCCAAAATCCAGGCCCACGTCAATTTTGCCGGCGTTGAGGGCGTTAAGGCCGTCGGCGGAGGAAAGAAAAGCCGTGAAATCGGGGTTGACGCCCTCGTCGCCAAAATAACCGGAATCCCTGGCCACCATCGGTATGGTGGACGCTCCCTGGCCGCGGCCGACGCGCAGTTCCCCGGCCCGAGCGGCAAACCGTCCCGCCGCCAGGAAAATAACGCCCAACCCGACAAGCAAAATCCCGCGAATGCGATTTGACATGACGACTCCTTTTTGGATAAGGACGAAAATTACCGTTGATCGCGTCCCGGGGCCGGACACTCCGGCCGCGCCCCGGCGCTCGCCGCTCCGGCGGCGCTGCCATTGGTTACCAAAAAATGGTAGGGATCCATCCCGTACCATTTTTTCTTGTAAGGCAAGGGAACGTTGGCTGCCAGATTTCGGGCGTAATTGGGGTTTGCCAGAGTCCTGACTATCCGCCGGGCCAAGGCATAGGCGCCGCGGTACCCGAAGAACGGGAACCGTTGGGCGAACAGGGTAATGGACGGGATTCCGGCCTTGGTGAGCCAGATTCCAATCCCGGGATGGGAAATGGCAAAATCCGGCTTCAAGGTTTTCAACTCGTTCAACAACTCCGAAGACTGGGTGGATATGACATTGGATACGTCTCCTATCTTCTCTTCCACTTCGCCAAACAATTTATTGCCGAACATGTCGTAGTTGAAATTACGAAATCCCACCACCTTCAAACCCAGTTCATTGGCGAAGAGGCCGGTGGCTCCTATCCGGAGATAGCCGCCGCTTATCAGGACCCTTTTCCCCCGAATTTTCGCTGCCAGCGGCGCCAGAGCGGCCTTCAGTTCCTCCTCCTCCACGGCAATCAGCCTTTCCGCTTCCGCTCCGAGGCCAAAGAAACCGGCGATCTCCTTCACAAAATTCCGGGTGGCTGAAAGGCCTATCGGAATGTTGGGAAGGATATATGGAATTCCTATGTTTTTCTTGAGAAATTCAACAAAGTACAAATCATGCACATGGCAGAAGCAAACGTTCAGCGCGGCTTCGCCCAGCCAGCGCCATTCGTCCGGCTCCTTGAATTCAACGAAAATCCTGACAGTGAGCCCCAGCGCCTCAAGAAGCCGGCGGATTTCGGCCTCGTCGTCGGGGCCGATGGACCAGGCGTTGTAGAGGTTGACGGTACGGCTTTTCCGGTATTCATAATCCCGGATTTTCAAGTCGTAATCCGGATCGGAACGGAAAAACGGCTGGTAATCGAGGTAGGGTTTGGGCTTGAAGGGGAATTTCTGCAGAATGCCGTGATAGACCACGTCATAGGCGGAGGAAAACACCCTGGCCTTGAAGCCGGGACTGTGCAAAGGAACCACGGTCGCCGAAACCTCGCGCTGTACGCTGTTGACCACTTCGTCGAGATCGTCGCCGATGATGGCCGGAGCGCAGGAATTGATTACAAAAATGACGGTAGGCCGGAAACGGCGATCAGCCTCTATTATTGTCCGGCGCAACTTGCCCTCCCCCCCGCCGATAACGTCACTCTCGTCCAGATTGGTGCTGAACCAGCGGGCGCCGGACATTTTTACCCCCCGCCGGGCCCCGAATGTCTTGACACTGTAGTCGATAAGGTGCGCTTGGGCCCCACAGCCCACCGGACCGTGAAAAATCACCACGGAATCCTTGACAGAAAAGGAGATCAACGACGACACGTACATTTGGCAATTGGTGGATTGCCGGAACTCCCGATCGCACTGGTTCAGGCATCCCTTGCCGGCGCATTCCATCAAGCCGCGGGTGGCGCCACCGAAGGCGTAACCCGTGTTTCGGCAACTCGCTTCCCGACTGGGAGGCACTTTCAGGGTGAAATCGGTCTCAAGTTCGCATTCCATGTTCAGACCCTTCTGGCTACCTGGGCATCGGACAAGTCGCAAAGGAGGTTGAGTCCGCCGTTATACCCGGCGTATCCCCTGGCGACCGCCGTGCGGTTGATGACGGGATGGCTCACCGACAGGTGGAATCCGCCCAGGCTTTCAGCAAAGCCATAGTCCAGGGTGGAGCCCAGGACAAAAAGCGGTTCAAGCCGATCATAATACGTGCGGGAAAGGAATTGCGGACGGCTGGTTTCAAGGTGGCGCTGTATATTTTGGGTGTCTGTTTCAAAAACCAGTTCCGGCTTTTCCGAAAAGGTCAATTCCTCGAAGCGCGTCCGCATGGCCGTACGCTGATCCTCGGACAATTGATCGGTTATGTAGACGTGGGTGGGCAGCCATCCCAATTCGTTGTCCAGATAGCTGGCATAGGGAAAGGCGCTGGTGGAATTGGCCACAACCACAGCGTAATTCTGAAAGTCAAAATCCACCACCAGGGGAGAGAGGCGTTCGACATAATCGTAGTACCGTCCGGTTTCGCTCCGCGCCACCCTTTCCGCCGCTTCCGGATCGAGATTCAGCCGCCGGGCGATTTCCCGCAGGAAATCCCCGCTCGCCTTGGCTCCGATCGGCAAATCCGCCAGCCAATAGTCGATACCGTGGCTTTCCCGCAGATTCCGCCCCAACTCCGCTCCGTGGACCCGGTTGAAAATAACGTTCAACGCGGCGGTTCCGGCCTTCCGGATTCCGGCCAAGGTTTGATCCGGGGTGAGAAAGGTGGTGGCAGTCACTCCCAGCAGGCCCAGCAACCGGGCAAGCTCTTCCAAATCGCCCCGGAAAAAGGGATCGTAGCCGGGAAGAAGCCCAAGAAGATTGACTCGGGGCGGGTTTCCGCTCCTGGAACCATTTTCCACCCGGGGAATGTATTGAAGGAAAAGCTCTTCAATGAATCGGCGGTGGCCGTAATAGCAATCGCCCTTGAAACCGCCGGCTTCTAGGAAAATGGACTGGGGCCGATCCGGAAAACGGCTCAGTACCGACTTCTCGTCGTCGCCAATGATGTCGG
>JAITKH010000332.1 GCA_031278535.1 Planctomycetota bacterium
GGGAATCCCGCTGTTTCGATTGCGAAACAGCTCTTATCACAATATCGTCTTTGCCGGCGGTTCCTTTCACAAGAAAACCCGGCCGGAGGCGCCGTGAAGAAATTCCGGCTTTCCGCCGATATATTATACAACATGACTATGGAAAAAGACAATCCTACTCCCGTCCTAGTCGGATTTGGCAATTCGCCGGCCGGTTTCGAAGGCGCGGCCAACAGGCCGACTCTTCCGGCGGCACCTTTCGACTGGTCCGGCGCCATTCGCGATTTCTTTCTCATCGCCGTCATTTCACTCACGTTGTTGCTGGCTTGGCATCCCGGCGTCGTCCTCCTGCCCTCCCCCCTGTTCCTGGGTTTGCCGGCCGCCGGAGGGAACCTGGCCTGGCGGGCGCCGCCGTCCGATCCGAATATCCTTGCCGAGAGGAAACCGGCGCCGAAGCCGCTTGAGTGGCGCCTGGCGTCAAGCCAGCCCTCGCTGTGGCAAAGGCGGCGCGGTCCGATTCGCGAAAATTCCGGCCAGGCCGGAGCGTTTTTTGAAAAACTTGAACCGCCCGTTTGGCGGCGCTTTTCCCGCAATCCATGGAATTGGCGGGATGATCGGACTCCAAGAAACCACCGGATCGCCAATCCGGCCGAAAGGACTCCGGCACAGCGACCTGCAACCTCCTTCCATTCCGGTAACCCCGAGGTTTGGCCGGACTTGTCCGCATCGAAAGAAGAAACGGCGCCGGGAGCAAATCTTTTCCCTTCCCTTGACCCACTTCCTTCCGTCTTTCCGGGAATTGAGGATCGGACCGGCGTCATCCCAACGCAAACGCCGGAATCGGCGACCGCACCGAGAAACCAGCCGGTTATCCCTCAATCGGAAACGTTCGCCGCCATCGATTGGCGGACCCACGAGATTACGGGGCCCATCCCCGGCGCATATCTCACCATCTATCCAAGGCTGCGATTCGTCGGCCTTTGCGTTCCCGGCCAGGGATATGTACGAAAGTACCAGCAGGTCGGCGTTCCCGCCGATCTGGTCAATCCCAAGCTGAACGCCCAGGACGGGCGCGTCCCCTATGGCCGGTATTACCTGGCCGAACGGCATCGCGACACTGACGGTCCGCGCCTGTTTCTCAGTTGGCCATCGCCCGAGGACGCCCGGCGGATCGGATTGGACCCGGGACGCCTGGCACAGGTGGACAATGCCTGGCGGCAGCACCTTCTTCCGCCCCAGGACACCGCCGCCGGAGGCGGCGTGGGATTGAACGGCCTTCGGAATTGGGTGGAGACAACCGAAGGCGGATTCGCGTTGGAAGCGCCGCACATGGAAGAAATCTTCACCGCCCTCCCCGATGGCGCCTGGGTGTTGATAGAAAGATAGGGGGGGGGCGGCGCAGTTTCGCAACCCAAAAACGTTTTCTCGGCAGATTTCGGATATGCTCATGGCGGAGTGGAATTGTGAAAACGGTCACTTTTAAGCGAAAATCATAATTTCAAGCCGCGGGGAGGATACATCCCATTCTGTGGGCTTTTACATGAAAGCAAACGCCCCGCCGTTTGCTTTCATGCCTAGTGGTCTGTAAAGTCTAAATCCTTACAAATTCTGAAGTCCGTTTGTTCCGGGATTGACCTCTGATGCCGGAGGGGAATTCACTCCCCCGAAGGCGGAAACCGGATGAACCGGGGGCGCTCCCCGTAAAGTCTCAAGCAAAGATTGAGACTTTACGGAACACTAGTGGTCTGTAAAGTCTCAATCCTTTCAAATTCTGAAATCCGTTTGTTCCGGGGTTGACCTCTGATGCCGGAGGGGAATTCACTCCCCCGAAGGCGGAAACCGGATGAGCCGGGGGCGCTCCCCGTAAAGTCTCAAGCAAGGATTGAGACTTTACGGAACACTAGTTTCCAGGTTTCGCGTCGCGGCGTATGCATTCCCGCCCTGTCAGGTTTTCTTCGGAACAAAACCGGGATGATGGCCGGGATACGCCTCGCAGTTGCATCGGGTGTGTTGCCAATCAAAACCGAGAGCCTTCCAGACATCGGGCGTCTCCTCGCACAAGCCAAGGGAGCAAACCGGCCGGATGATATCGGCGGCTCGGCGGTACAACTCGACCCTGGTTTCGAAGGGATAGCGGGCCAAAGCGTATTTCCCCTTCATGGCCGGGGCCGGAACCAACGGTTTTCTGAGTTCCGGGGAAAGACAGGGATAAAGCCCTGGATCGGCCCGAAGCGCCCCAAGCGTCACCCGCTCCGGCACAAGCCGTGCGACATCCCTGGCGATTTCGGCATAGTCATAGCCGAGTATCATCGGATCGATCCGGATTCGGATCCTCCAGCCGCCCTTTTTCAGCTCGGATGCGGCGGCAAGCCGGCTGTCCGTGCTGGCGGCGCCCTTTTCGTAATCCACTTGTGCCTCGCGGCAATTGACCGAAAAGGAGACGATGATGTTCCTGCAAGGCGCCCTTTCCAGGAGCGGCGCACACTCCTCGATCCCTCCCTTGGTCACAAGAAGCAGGGTATGGGGCCGTCCCTTCGCCTCCGCCTCGATCCGGAACAGTTCGATCAACCCGCCCATGACGGGACGGAAGGATTCGAAGGAAAGACTGTCGGAAAGATTGCCGGCATTGGCGACATAGGTTTCAAGATTGTCTTTGGCGATCCATTCCCGCACTTCGGCCAACAGCGTTTCGGTATTGGTGGCGGCGCTGGATCGAGCGTTGTCATAATAGGGGTCTTTCAGATAACAATAGGAACACAGAGGGGCGAAGCCGCACCCTCTGGCGTGATCCAGGGCGAAAAAATTGGGGCAGATGGTCTCGACCGGGGTGGTGCGCAGCAGTTCGACAAAGGGACGATCCGATTCTTCCAGGGCAACCGCTGATTCATTTTTTATGGCTGACATGCCGAATTCCTCCTCGATCCTCCCTCGTCTCATGAAAATCGCAAACCGACGCCTCCAGTGCCAAAATCATAACATAGTAATAATACGGAATCAGTCGGAAAATTCAAGAAGAGAAAAAGTGGACAATGGAAATTTTCATGGCTTTGGAAACCGCTGTCGTAATTTTCCGGGCCATTCGGGTTTTTCCTTCGCGCCCACAATATTAACCCCGCACGCTATTCCGCCACTCCATCAAAGAGCAACGCCTCGCCGGCCTTGAGATACGCTTCCGCCGCCCGGGCAGCTTCATCCGGATCGGCCGCCCGCAACCGCAGTACGACCCGTCGATTGGAACTCGCTCCAGATCCGACGCAGCGGAGATAGAAACGCGCCTCCGGTTCCAGGTGGACGACCAGCGTCATGGTCTCGAAGCGGATGGGACTGAAGGCGGTCTCGGGAACCACCACTCCGATCTGCCCGATGCCGATAGCCGGCTCGATCCCCAGTACCCGCACTCCGGCGGAGGAATCGAGAAATTCGGCTGCATTATCCCCTTTGCTCTCCTTCTTTCCAGCCGGGATGACATGGCGGGAAAGCCGCTCCGGCCCAATCGGCGGGATGATCGCCAAACTTTTTCCCCCGACCGGATTTGCAGGAAAATTTATCCGCGACCCTGCCAGCTTCCTTTCCCGTTCTGCCTTGGCCTTGCCGCCGGATTTACCTTTTGTCCGCTTTCCTTTCGCTTGGTCCGATGGGGGAGCGTCGGACGCATCGCCCGAAACGCCTGGAGGGATTTTATTCTCCAGCATGTCGCTTGAGAAAAAGGCGAGATGGAATTCCGGGGGCGTATGGAACGGCGGAGAAGAAGGTTGAAGATCCCGCGGCTCTTCCGGAACCGCGCATGGCGCCGGCGACTCAATGGCAACGATGGGCGCGGACGGGACGGCTGGCGCCGCGGTTTTTCCCGTTTTTTTCTTTTCCGTCCGAACGGTCCGGCGAGAGACATGCCCCCCCCCGGCCGGGCCGCCCGCTTCCAGAATCTTCAACAGTGAATCGGCCGCCGCCTCGGCATCGGCCCAAACGCCATTGGTGGCAATCGCGGGTATCTCCACCCGCCATTGGCGGTCCCGCAAATTGTCAACCTTCAAGCCGGCGCGACGCAACAGCAGGACGTTTCGCGCCGACGCCTTCTCGGCGAATCCGACCGAAAAAACTCCGTCAATCCGGCCGAGAGCCTCCACCCCTGCGCCGGCCATGCGAAGACGCAGAAGCTGATCCCGGAAGCATTGCTCCACCGGCGGCGGCGGGAGGCCATAACGATCCCGGACATAGTTTTGCGCGGTCTCCAATTCCTTTTGATCCCGGACCCGGGAAAGACGGCGGTAAAACTCGATGCGCTGCGTCTCGGCCGGAATGTATTCCGGCGGTACGAAGGCGCGCGAACCGATATCCAGTTCCACCCTTCTTTCCTCCGGTAGCGTCTCCCCCTTCTCAATCGCAACCGCCTTTTCCAGCAGGCGGCAATAGAGATCGAATCCTAACATGTGAATATGGCCGGACTGCTCCACCCCGAGAAGATTTCCGGCGCCTCGGATTTCCAAATCCCGCATGGCGATGCGGAATCCCGATCCAAGTTCCGAATATTCCTGAAGCGCCCGCAGGCGTTTCGACGCCTCCGGCGACATCGGCCGCTTCTCTGGAACCAGGAAATAGGCGTAGGCCTGGCGCTCGCGGCGGCCTACCCGGCCGCGAAGCTGGTGCAACTCGGACAGTCCGAAGTGATCGGCCTCGTCAACCAGGATGGTGTTAACGCTCGGAATGTCCACGCCGCTCTCAATGATGGTAGTGCAGACCAGGACATCCACCCCGCCGTCCAGGAAACTCCGCATCGTCTCCAGAAGTTCCCCCTCCTCCATCTGTCCATGGCCGATGGCGATTCTGGCTTCCGGCACGATCTCGCGGAGTTTGGCCGCGGTCTCGTCAATGTTGTACACCCGATTGTGGAGGAAGAAGCATTGCCCGCCCCGGGAAAGCTCCCGGAGGACGGCCTGCCGGATCACATCCTGCGTATGGCGGATTACGATGGTTTTAACCGAGTGCCGATCCCTCGGCGGCGTGGCAAGGTTCGAGATGTCCCTGATGC
Organism: Planctomycetota bacterium; assembly: GCA_031278535.1. Lineage (GTDB taxonomy): Bacteria > Planctomycetota > SZUA-567 > SZUA-567 > SZUA-567 > JAJBSZ01. Next base: position 5,006 of record JAITKH010000332.1, read on the forward strand.
CCAAGAGGGACATGTGCAGCGTCCGGGGAATCGGCGTTGCGGTCATGGAGAGGACATCCACCCCTTCAAGCAGCCGTTTCAGCCGCTCTTTGCTCTCGACGCCGAATTTCTGTTCCTCATCGATTATCACCAGTCCCAGCCTTTTGAAGCCGACGTCGGCGGAAAGCAGGCGATGCGTGCCGATGACGACATCCACGCGACCATCCAAAAGCCTCTCCACCACCGCCTCCTGTTCCCTCGGCGATCGGAATCGGGACAGCCGTTCGACCCGCACCGGGTAATCGGACATGCGATCTGAAAAGGTCCGGTAATGCTGTTCCGCCAGAATGGTCGTGGGAACAAGTACCGCCACTTGTCTGCCGGCATTCGCCGTCCGGAAGGCGGCCCGCACCGCCAGCTCGGTTTTTCCAAAGCCGACGTCGCCGCAGAGCAGCCTTTCCATCGGCGCTTCGGATTGCTGATCCCGGCGGATGTCCTCGCTGGCGGCA
>JAITKH010000372.1 GCA_031278535.1 Planctomycetota bacterium
ACGGGAAGACAGTATGATTTCATCAGAGTATTTTCAGGACAGTTTTGACTTTGCGCAAGGTTGTTACAAAGGCAATCCAACCCTATTTTGCCGCCAACCTCTTTCGCGTCAAAAGACGCAGGATTTGGGTTAGAGCCCTCGAAGCCCTGGAACCCTTGGAACTGGAGGCCGAGGGAAGAATTCGCCATTACTTACCCACAGATTCTTCCGAAGAACCCTTTTTTGGAATTCGCTATGCACGGATGCTCATTTGGATTGACGGGAGGATGGCAGGGTTGGCTTGGCATGCTGATTGGATTGATTTTTCTTTTCGCGGCCATTTATGGAGTGTTCTGTCTCTCCGATCTCAAGAGGAGGCGCGGCGATCGGAGGGATTCGCTTGATATTCTGCGCAGAAGACTGGCGGCCGGCGAAATAACGCCGGAAGAATTCACTACTCTGAAACAGTATCTGTGATTCGTCAATCCGGTTCGGCGCGACGCATGTCCGGTGGATTCCTGATGCCCGGAATTGACTTTTCGCACGGCAAATGAAAGGAGGGTATGCATATGGTTTGATGCGGGCCTGGCCCTTGCGGCGGCGTGTGGCCGCCATCTTGTTCAGAATTTGTTTGTGGACTTGGAATGGAAAACAGACAAAACCGCCGTTTACTTTCCTTTACAGTTTCCAGGCTCGCATTGCAGCCATGAATTACAGTCACGTCAGGTTTCAGGTCTGATTTGGCGAAAACACGGCACTGAAATGCAAGCCCTTGAAAAAGTCCACTGTTTGACCCTGTAGAAAAAGGATGTCTGCAATGAAGAAAACGATGATTTTTTTCCTGCCTTTCGCCTTTGCCGCCGCCAGCCTGTTCGGCGCCGTCTTCTCCGCCGACCGGACTCAAGATGCCTACGATGCGTATGGCCGGAAGGCGGCTCCGCTTGAACGGCAGTTGTACGCCAAGCAGGCCGAACTGGATGCGGTGTATGCCAGTCCTCAGCCCGACACCGCCAAAGCGCAACAGTTGTTCAGAGAAATCGGCGAGCTGAAGGGTCAGCTGTTCGCGGCGTGGGCGGAACTTCACGCCCAGTTGGGCGAGTCCGACGCACCGTATGCCGGCATGCCCCATTCGGGCAGGTTTGGCCGGCACGGATACGGTTACCCGGATCGCGGGGGATATAGGGGACATCGCGGCGGTGGACAATGCGCCGGTGGTTATGGGGGATACGACGGCGACTTCATACGGCATGGCGGCGGACATCATCATGGATAGCGGTCTTCAATAGCGTCTTTTATGGAATGCATAACAGCGGAAGGGAAAAGCAGTTTCTCCGAAAGCATGCGGAAATTTCAATCAACTCCTTTTCTCCGGCCACATCGGATGGCGCTTTCGCGATCCGGTGTGGCTGGTTTTTATGGCATGATTTCAACGTAGAGCGGCCGCGCAACGCGCAAGTGCGCGTTCTAGAAGGCGAAACGAAAGGGGAGGGCGTGCGCCATACACGTTTTTTTCATGGAATGGGGGGAGTGCTGATTGCATGGGGCATATTTTCACAGGCGCTGGCGGCACAGCCCTTGATTTCGACGATGCGGCCGGATGTACGGGGAGTGCACGAGGAAAACGGATTCCGCATCGCGCCGGTTCCCGAATTGTCCGGCAGGGACATTTCCGGCGACGAGGCGCCGGCCCAGGCATACGAGATTATTCGACCGGACAATCAGCCGATTGACATAGGACGTCTGAGCACCTCATGCGCATGCGTCCAGCTAAGTACCTGGAGTTTTGCAAATTTCCATTTCAAGTTGATATTAAAAGAGATATATTCATGAATTTCTGGCGCATCGCTTGACTTTTCGCTTTGTCGAACAGAAAGTCCTTTTCCAAAATGGGTGTTTTACAGGCATTTTTGATGCACCCAATAAAAAAGGAACATGGAACATCCATCTAATTCTGATGAAATATCATTTTATCTATTTATATATAAACTTGTTATGCGTTCTGTAAAACTCCAGTTACAATGAACGGTTGTCCCTGGATCCCCGCGTTTGCGGAAATGACGAGATGGGGCGGGAGACGTGGGCATTCATGGAGCCGACGCCTACAAAAGTTTCAGCCCTGGAACGGCGCTTTGCCGGTCTTTTTTTATGGATCGAATACCTGTGCCGCGACGGGAATGCCGGAACGGTGCTCCGACAATGCGACTATTGTCTTGCCGAACCCTTCCGGCGCAGGCGTTCCACGAATTCATCCAGGTAGGCATCCATGTAGCCGGGAGCAAAGGCCGAAACGTGGGGCAGGCGGATGAGGTTGGGCGCCCGGAGAATCGGATCGCCGGCCGGTATCGGCTCTTGTTCGAAGACATCCAGGCCGGCGCCGGCCAGTTCGCCCCGTTCAAGTCGACGTGCCAGAGCTGCCTGATCGATGGCGTTGCCCCGTCCAAGATTGTAGACGAAAGCGGTTCGGGGCAGCAAAGCGAGCCGCCGGTCGTCCAGAATGCGATCCGTCCCGCCGTCTCCCGGCAAGGCCAGGACCAAGTGATCCGCCAGCGGCAACAGGACGTCCAATTCCTCCAGGCGGTGTACCGCGTCTCCCCGATCGAAATAGGCGGGGCGGGAACAGTCGTTGCGGGTTACGCCGTCCAACCGTACGCCGAAAGGTTTTACCAATCGTCCGATCCATTTGCCGATGCGGCCGAAGCCGAGGATGACCACCCGGGAACCCCGAAGCGGCCGCATGGCAGCCGTTACCGCCTCGCGCGGCCAGGCTTCCCCCCGGGCCGCAAGGTCAAGACCGGCCCTGATTCCCCGGACCTGGGCGAGAATCAGGGCGGCCGCAGTTTCGGCCATGAAGATGCCGTGAAAACCTCCGAACCAGACGTCGAGATCGGGCAATGGGCGAATTTCCACCATCTCCCGCCCCGCCGCCGGGGTGGAGACCAGCCGGAGACGGTTCGCCCTGTCCAGCCATTCCCGGCGGAAGGTCCAGACCAGGGCGAGACGGGCCATGGGAAGGATGCGGAGGAAACTCTCCTTGTTTTCGATGCGCGTCCAGGAAAATTGCGGAACCTCCCGTTCCAGGCGGACCAATCCGTTTTCACCGAGATCGGGCAGGCCTGGTTCTCCTGAAAGCCATACCAGGGCCTTTTCCCGATCCGGCGGCTCGCAGCTGCTCATGGCTTCGACTCCACGCCGCCCGGCAGAAGCGATTTCAATCCGGCCAGGGCCGGGTCGTTCGCCGCGAGGTCGATGGCAGGCGCGTCCACCCGCAAACCGCCGGGCATCCTGGCCGCCTGTTCCCGTTTCCCTTCCGCCAGTTCCAGTCCGGCCTGGAAAATCACAATGCGCGGATCGTCGGCGATCTCCCGCCAATTCTGGAGCGCCTTCCGCGCCTCCGCGAAGCGATTCAGGCGGAGCAGGAGCGAAACTTCCGCCTGGCGATGATCGTCGTAATCAGGATCAAGTTCCCGCGCCTGGCGGATGGCCGCGAGCGCCTGATCGGATTCGCCCGCTGCGGCCAGATCGTCGGCAAGTTCGCCCCAGGACGCGTCGTCCCAGGGCGCCAGGCGAAGCGATTGCAGAAGATCGTCGGCCGCGCCCCGCCGGTTGCCGTCCAGCCGCCGCAGATCCGCCCTGAAGCGGAACAATCGCGCTCCGCGCTCCCATCTCCGCCGCCGCAGGGTGAGGAGAGAGACCAGGGCGGCCAGCAGGAACAGGGCAAATCCGATTTCCGGCCGCCAGGGCTGATCCAGGCCGGCCGAAAAGCCGCCGATCAGCGTTGCCACGCCCAGCAGACAGAAAAGGGGCGGCATGGCTTTCACGAGGGGCGGGAGCGGCCCGACGGCGGGGCGAAAGGATTCCGCCGGCGGGGAAAACCGATCCAGGAAGCTGTCAAGCTGGACGATTTTCCCTTTTCGGCGTTCCGGATTCCCGGCGGTAAGCGCCAGTTCACGGAAGTCGCGGTCAATCAGGGCGTCGACATATCGGACGAGAAGAATCGCGGCCAAAATGACGAGAAGCACCAAGGCGGGACCGTAGTATATCCCCATGGACTATCCTCGGGCGAGAAACCAGCCCCCCAGAAGAATGAGCAGCGGGATGGCGACGGCGGCGGCCGTATGGATCCGGCTCCGGCCGGCCGGCCGGCCGGGGCGGCGGAGCGCCAGGGAGAAGCGGCGTTTCGATCCCCCCACCACCGGAGGCAGGAGGCTGGAATCGGCGGCGGAGCCGGCTGGCCGCCGGATTGGATTCGGACGCATGGACGATGTCATATTCCCCGATTCCACTAGGCGCAGCCTTTCCAGGCGATCGGCCAAGCTCCTGGCGTCGATCGGCCGGCCAGCCGCATCTGTCGCCATCAGGTCGCGAATCAGGTCGAGGTATTTCGCGGAAAATTTTTTCTCCGCTTCCGGAGGAAAGGCCGGTTCGGCATTGGCCCGGCGTCCAGCCAGCACGGCCGCCGGACTGTCGCCGGGAAAGGGAGGAACGCCGAAGGAAATGTGGAAAAACGTGGCTCCCAGGCTGTAGATGTCGGTCTTCACGTTCACCAGACCCGGATCGTCCAGTTGCTCCGGGGCGGCGTAATCCGGTCCGCTGCGGGTAAAATTGAGAAGCGCCACCCGGGGAACGCCCAGGTTGGCGATTTTGATGTCGCCTTTTTTGTTCAACATGAGATTGCCGGGGTTGATGTCGCCGTGATACACGCCGGCTTCCCAGGCATGGCAAAGGGCGGTGGCGGCTTGCCTGAGGAAAATGAGGATGGTATTTTCGCTGAAAGCGGCCTTGCCGTCCCGGATGAGATCAGCCATGCTGCCGCCGGCAAGATATTCGTGCGCGTGGTAATACAGGCCGTTCGAGACTCCGGAGTCGAAGGCGCGGACAATGTTCTGGTGGTGAAAGCGGGCGATGGCATTGGATTCGTTCAGGTATGCCTGGACGAACTCGGGATCCCGGGCCAGATTGGCGTGGAGGATCTTAAGCGCCACGCGCTTCTCGTCCTCGTCCCGCTTCGCCAAGTATACCGTGGAGATGGTGCCGGATCCGACAATGCCGGTCACTGTGTAGCCGCGTATCAACCGCCGCCGGCTTTCCTGGCAGAGGCGGACATCGGCATCGGCCGGGGTTTCGCGGGATCGCTTGGCGCTTCCGCGAAATTTCCTGGTGCCCTCCATCAAGATCCTCCCGCCGGCTTTCCTTTTTCAAGCCGCATTCCCACGATTTTACCCGTCCGGGTGCGGATTGTCCAGCCAGGCGGCAAGCAGGGCGGCGTGACGGGAGCCTCCCGCCGCGATCCGGAACTCGCGCCGGAAATCCCCCGTCGTTACTATTTCCACTTCGAGGCGGTTGGTTCCAATGTGTCCAGAGAGGATTTCCGGCCATTCGACAGCAGCCGTCGCCTCCCCGTCCCCCAGCAAATCCCAGATTCCCAGTTCGTCCAGGCCGCCGGCCGCATTCAGGCGATAGAGATCGAGATGGTTGAGCCGGATCCGGCCGGAATATTCGGCATGCAGGACAAAGGTGGGGCTGGTGACTCTTGTCTCCGGCACTATTCCCAATCCGACCGCCAGGCCCTGGACAAAGCGGGTCTTGCCGGCGCCGAGATCGCCCGAAAGGAGAATCACCTCTCCCCCGCGGCATAATTCTCCAAGCCGTCGGGCCAGAGCCGCCGTTTCTTCGGGGGAT
>JAITKH010000419.1 GCA_031278535.1 Planctomycetota bacterium
CTGGAACCAACGTCAACCACCTTCGAATAAAGTTGACAGATTCAAGAGGTTAATTTCAAGATAGTTACTAAATAGCGGCAGCAGATGAGTCGGGTACTCGTAGACGCCATCCCAGAATAGTTCAATTTGCGTACACTTCCCGGTACCAATTCCCCGTTTCTGAATCTTCTGATGCATTTTGTTTATTATTTCTTTCTTGACAAGCAATTACAAGCGACTAGTATATCGCGTACACACTTGTTCGCTTAATTGCAACGCCTTTTGGCGCAGCCACGGGGCGCGAATAATGCCACTGTCCTGAAATGCCGCGACGCGGGCGTATTTGACGGTTATGGCGCGGCGGCGCAAGCGGCGCTTTGTCGTTCGATTTGAGAAATGGGGAGAGGCATCCATGCGAAAGATCGACCGATTCGGCGATTTATTATTTGGCGGCGGCATCTTTTTCGCTCTTGCGGCATCTTTCCTTTTGGCTGGCTGCTCCCTAGGTTTCGCGCGCCTTGGGCCGAACGATGATGCAAGCAAATACAAGAAATTTCTGGGCGATTTGAACGATCTCCATGGCGACGATCATTGGGCATGGGTACGCGGTTATGCAATCGGGGATTTCACCGGCGACGGACAGGTTGATGAGGCAATCGTGGTGACGTTCCAGGCCGGGACATTCCGCTCGCCAGGTACAATTCGCGCCGCCTATCTCCTGATCCTCGCTAAGGAAAAGGACGATTCAACGCGGCTGCTTGCGAAAACCGAACTTTTTGTCGGCAGCCCTTTCCTCGGCTCGCCCCGTCCGGAAAACGAAATTGATTGGATTGACGATGTTCCGCTCACCCGGGTCAGGGCGCAAACCATTCCCGACAAGGTGTCAACCAAGGAAGATATATGCGTGTACTTTTGGGGCGAATCGCTCCCGGGAAGCGTGTGGTACGCCGGCTTTTCAGTCGACAAGAACGGTTCGCTCGAAAAAACTTTCGAAACTTCCCTCAGACAACGGACGCCCGGCTTCCTTGTCTTGAATTTGGACAAAAGCAGCGAGAACGCTCGCCGCGGCTACCAATTGGCTTTCGACGAGATGGCTCTGCCGGAGGACCTGGCCGCTCGTTTCGGCTCCAGGCGGGAGGCGCCGACCTGGGGGCATATTTTTGCCCGGGGCGATGGGGCCGACGATCGCGTCTATCGTCAAGCGGATCGCCTTTTTGCGTCGTATTTCACGGAAATCCTGGCTTGTTGGAACCATGCCTATATCAAAGCGACGTTTGAGGGTTTTCCGGCCGGAGATATGGCCTGGATCGAATATCGGACCGGCATCCTGCACTTTTATAACGGCGACTCCGACCTTGCCGTCAAGCTTCTGGAACGGGGAGAGAGGGGAGCCGCCGACACCAGACTGGCCGGAGCCATCCGAAAAGTCAGGGAACACATCGTGCAAATGGAGAAGGGATCGGCCGGCGCAAAATTGGCCGAAGCCGCCCAGAATGACAAGGAGTAAGACATAGTCATTCCTTTCGACATGTTTGCGGTCCTGTTGTATCTCGGCTATTACGGCGAGACGGCGCTTCCCAACCCGCTAGGAATTCGCGACTCGCTCTTTGCCCTTGCCGCCAGAGCCGGTTTGCTGTTCCTGGCGGCGGTTGGAATCAATCGCCTTTTCTTCGCCTTGTTGCACCGGAATCGAATGATTCGCCGCCGCCTGGCTGTATGGGCCGATATCGGTCTCCGCATGCTTCTCGTCGCCGTCTACGCCGAAAGTCTCGAAAGTTCAACTTTCCCTTGGAGCCTTGCAGCCGCTCTTGGCCTGGGCGCCTCGCCCGCTGCCTTCCTCTTTCAACTGTCAGGCATCCTCCCCTTCGTTCTTTTCTTTGTCATCGCCTGGTTTCCCATGTATGGCTTGCATCGGGAAGTTGCTCCCGGAAACTGGACCCGACCATCCTTCCAGATCCATCAGATCCGCTCTCACCTGGTTCTTCTCATAGGATGGCTTCCCTTCGCGCTATTGACCGATTGGCTGTCTGGAATCCTGATCGCGATTCCAATACTTCTTTTCCTCTCGATATGGACTTTCCCCTTCCTTCTTGCCCGGATCTGGGGGTGCCGGCGTTTGGCCGATTCAGACGTCCTCGGGCAAGTGGCAAGACTGGAGAAGGAAGCGGGAGTTGGATTTTCCCGCGTCTATCTTTGGGAACCCGGCGGAGGACAAATACAGAATGCGGCTGCGGTCGGCATTTTCCGTCCCTTCCGTTACCTGTTCCTGACCCCGGCCCTCCTTCGCGATCTGAATGGCCCGGAATTGGAAGCGGTTGTCCTGCACGAGTTAGGACATGTCAAACACCGGCATTTGTTGTTTTATTTCTTTAGCTCCCTGGCGGGGGTAAACGCCTCCGTCATCGCCGCCGCCATCGCCCCTCTGGCCGGGCCAGGCGAGCGTTTCGCCGTGGTCGCCCTGTTGATTCTCATCTATTTCCGGTTGATTTTCGGTTGGCTGTCGCGAAACATGGAGCGCCAGGCCGATTTGTTCGCCCTTGAGACGAGCGGTTCGGCCAGAAATATCGCAAATGCCTTGGAAAAACTGGCACTGGCCGCCGGTCATATTCGCCTCGCCTCATCCTGGCACCATTCGGGCATTGCCGAGCGGGTGCGTTTCCTTCATGTGGCGGAAAGGAATCCGCAAATCGCCCTGCGCCATAACAGGCGCGTCACTCTTATCCAAAAAACCGGATATCTCTTCTCCATTCTTCTCTTGTCCCTTATCGCCCTGATCGCAATGGGCGAGGATTGGGTTCCACGATCCGCGCCGGTGGTTGCCGGCAACGGCGAAGCGCATTGGCGGCGCCTTTTGCTCATCTTTCCAGAACATCCGGTTCCTCCGCTGGAATTGGCGTATCTTCTGGCGGGCGGGAAAGAAAATGATCGAGAGGCGCTTCGATTCGCTCGTCTCGCTTCCCGCCTCGCCACTAATCCCGCGGAGCAAAGGGCAGCCGAAAAACTGATGCGGGAACTGGGGCGGGAAACGCCATGATGCGCTTGGCAAAGCCGGCGCGGAGTACGCTTTTCCGCCATTCCGCCGCCATAGTCGCATTCCTCACGTTTTTTCCCATCCATGCCGGACAGCCGGGAACGACGGAACGCCGTCTCTCTCCCCTGGACCGACGATTCCGCCTGGAAATCTGGGGGGGCAATCTTACCGATGCGATTCAAGGAATAAAAGCCGGGACGGGAGTCGAAACGCTTGTCTATCCGCCGGATTTCCCGGACGGTGAAACGTCCGGCCTGTATCTGACAACCGGCCGGGTAAAATTGGGGACGGTATTGGACGGATTGGCTAGACGCTACTCCTTTCGCTATCGGGTAGCCGGTCCCAACCGAATAGAAATTTCCCGCAGCTATGACTGGGTCGCCAACGTCCCAATCCTCCGTTTCATCGATCTTGACCCTGTACTCCGCGGACGGGAGAGCGATCCCACCCGCATTGAAGAATTTCTCAAGGAATTTGTCAAATCGCTGCCGCTTCTTCCCGGTGATGATTATTCCTTAACGGTGGAAAGATATTCGGTTCGGACCAATCTTTACGCTCTCAGAGCGGTAGCGGTTCTGCCGCCGCCGCTTGTCGACTATCTCGAACGTGTCGTCGACTGCCTTGGCGGCGCTGCCGGAGATTTTCCCGGGGGAATGGATTCCCGTCTTTTCGCGCGGGCCAACCGATACGCGGATGGCTGGCCTTCACTTCTGGAACAACGAGTCATTGTCGCCTCCGGGCTTGAACCCAAGGCTTTCCTCTCCGAAATCGCCCAACAAACGGGAATTGCCGTTCTCCTTGATGTTGATGCGCCGCCGGATGCCCTTTCCTTTCCCGGCGTTGCCGAAAGCGAGATGAGCCTGGGACGGTTTGCGGCGGAACTCGCTCCCCGCCTCAAGGCGCGAAAAAGGCTGTTTCTTGCTTCGGGAGCGGTGCTTTTCGAACCCGTCTCCCCAAACGGCGAGGAAATGGAACTGGATGGCCGCGCCCGGGAAATGTTCTGGACCGGCCTGGCAGTTGCCGGATTTTCCATCGATCGAACCCTATTGTCTCCGGAAAAATTGGAAGGGTTGGCTTCCCGTATTCGCCGAAGCGTTTTTCCCGGTTTATGGAACGATCCTGCCACCGCCCTGGCTGTTGATCCCTGGGGAACGCGCCTGATCGTCGTTGCGCCCGTCAATGTCTTGCCGGCGATAGCGGAAATGCTGGCCAGCCTGTCGCGCTAAAAAGGTCCGGCATGTGCCTTCGCAATCCTGAAAAACCTGTTCGCATACCTGCCGGTCGCGGGAAAAGGATTCACACAAGGGAAAGTTTCCAGGCGCGTTACGGCATCCTCCGGCGTTTCGTGATGAACCGATCCAGCGCGTTGGCGAAGCGTTGCAAATCGGAACGAATCAATTCCCGCGGTCCTCCGGCAGCCAGGCCGGCAGAACGGAGATTGTCCATGAGATCGCGCATGGCCAGCCGTTCACCGATATTTTCACTGGTATACTCCTCCCCGCGCGGCCCTATAACCGTCAACCCCTTTTCCACCAGTCTGGACGCGAGGGGGATATCGGCGGTAACGGCAAGATCATTTTGTCCCGCCTTGTCCGCAATGTGATCGTCCGCCTTGTCGGAACCGGACGGAACCAGTTGCAAGGCGATCCGATCATGCCTTGGCAACGCCAAGGAAGCGTTGGCCACAAAAACGATCGAAATATCCCGGCGCATGGCAGTCCGGAGAAGCAAATCCCGAACTTCGCGAGGGCAGGCGTCCGCGTCGATCCAAACAGTGAACTGCGAGGGGGCAAGTGAAACCAAGCGGCATCTCCTTATTGATGCGGACGATCATATTCCATAGAATTGCCGTGCATAGGAAAAATTTCGATTGGCCTTGATTCCAGGAGAACGACTTCATGTCTGAAACCATGCCCCTCGCCTTCATCAGCATGCCGGGCGGCCTCGAATGGCTGGTAATCGGCCTGGTGGCCTTGTTGCTATTCGGCAAACGCCTGCCTGGCGTGGCTGGCTCCCTCGGCCAGGCCTTGCGTGAATTCCGGACCGGTTTGGCGGGCCAAATTGACGGTGAAAAATCGGAGCCGACTGAAAAAGGCGGAAAGCTTCCGGAAAAGCCGGAAATGTGAGAACTCTCCGGCTGATCGGCCGCCTCCTTCGCGAATGCACGGCTTGAAGCTGCAGTAGCCGGCCGTTTGCGCAGACGCCGCTCTCTTACGGGAGCGTGGAACAAACAGGATAAATCGCGCACGCGTTCCAATACGTTGTGATAGCGCCGCGCCCTTTTCCAGGGATGCGGGATGCGGCAGGTTTTCATGATCCGACTCGATGGGCGAGAATGTCCAAATTGCTCGGCTGGTTTTTCAACGCGATCATGCGGAACCGCACCGCCGCCTTTGCCCGGGATTGCGAATGCCCCCGCGCAGCCCAGGAACGATCACTCAGGGCCATATTGCGCCGGAATGCCTCCACCGACTTTGGCCGCGCCGCCGGCTTCGAAAAACTGTCCTGTATCAAGGGAGAAAACCTTTGGTGCGCCTTCCGCGCCGCCATCCCCATTCGCGCCTGCGAGGAATTTCTTCCCTGGGTGGACCGGATGAAGGCGGGAGAACGGGACGTCCTGGTTCCCGGCCGTCCGCAAATGTTTTCCCTCACCTCTGGAACCACATCCAAACCGAAATTCTGTCCCGTCACTCGCGCCTTCATCATGGAACATCATCGGCAGCATCTTCTTTGGCTCCACCGTTGTTGCCAGGATCACCCCAGCGTTTACAACGGCAAGAGCCTGGTGGTCGCCAGCCCGGCCGTGATGGGAATGACTGCCGGCGGCATACCCTACGGCTCCATGAGCGGGAAACAGCTGGAAACCCAATCAATTCCGGTGCGACGGCGTCTGGCCGCGCCTCCAGAGATCTTTTCCCTTTCCAAAGCGGAGGATCGCTGGTTCGACCTGCTGCTTTTCGCCTTGGCCCAGGAAAACTTGCGTACAGTGACGGCAATCAACCCCTCCACCCTGGTCCTTCTGGCGGATCGCCTGAAGCGGAATGCCGAGGCGCTGCTGGATGCCCTGGAACGCGGCCACCCGGCAAACCGGAATGCCTCGTTCCCGCCGGCGAGACGGGAACTGGCCCGCCGTTTTCGCCCATGCCCTGTCCGTGCCCGCCGCCTGCGGGAAATATTCCGGCTCGACGGGATGCTTTCGCCTGCCGCCGCCTGGCCCAATATCCAACTCATCCTTACTTGGCAGGGAGGTTCCGCCGCATTTTATCTTCCCAAAGTAGAGGAACTGTGGGGGCCTGTTCCCAGGCGCTGTCTTGGCCTCCGCGCTTCCGAAGGAACGTTTTCCCTTCCCATGTCCGACAATAATCCGGCCGGCATACTTGCCGTCGGAGGCCATGTTGTCGAGTTCCTTCCCGCCTCGGACGAACCGCCGGCGCCGGACGCCGTCACGCTTTTGGCGGATCAACTGGAGAGGGAAGAACGGTATCGAATGGTGATAACCACTTCTGGAGGATTTTATCGATATGACCTTGGCGACCAAATCCGGGTCGTCGGCTTCCGCAGGAAGACGCCGTTGATTGTTTTCGAGCGCCGGGCCGGAGCCGTTCTGTCCGCAACCGGCGAAAAAATGACGGAAACCCAGGCGATGGAGGCTATGCGTTCCGCCGCCGCCGGCTTGTCGCTCAATGGATTCAGCCTTACCTGGGAACTGATTGGCGGCCGGGCTGGCTACGTAGTGGCTGTGGAATGCCGGAACGGGGAGGAAACGCTTGCCCGCGATGGCAATGCGTTCCGGCGGCGTCTGCGGGAACTTGCCTCCAGCTTCGACGCCGAGCTTGGACGGCTGAATTGCGAATACGCGGCCAAGCGGCAGGATGGCCGTCTCGCCCCTGTTCGCTGCCTGTTGCTGCCAGATTGTTTCTACGAAGAACTTCGAACCCGCCTTGCGGCTTCGGGACGGCCGGACGGGCAACTCAAGTATCCCATCCTCATCCCGCCATCCCATCCGGATCTTGCGCTTTTCGCGGGATGCGGGAACTCGATGACGGGGACGGGAGGGACGCATCCCGGCTTTGTCAGTGTTTCCAGTTCTGTTTAAGTTTCCAATCCCCGGAAAGGCCGATGCAGAAGCGCGGAGGTTTCGCATGGGATTGGCGATATCCGCTTGCGTTTTTTATCTGGCGTCAGTATAGTACTCTCTTTGCTTTCGGCGCGCCGTCCCTGGGATGGCGCGTCTTTACGGAATCGCGGTCGACAAGGAAATTGGAATATGGCGGAAGAGACATCTGTTGCGCCCGGAGGCGCCGACATTTCCGGAGCACCCTCGTTTACCCAGGGCGGGGGCGAGACGACGTCGGTGGCGGAGAACGCCCAGGCCACGCAAGAACAGCCCGCCGGCGCCGGCGAACCGGTGGAACAACCGGCCGCCTCGATTTGGGACAACTGGCTTCTTTATGCCGTCATCCTTTTCTGGGTCTGGTGGCTTTTCGGCAACAAAAAACGGAAAGCGCAAAAACAGCAGGAGAAGAAGGAACAGGCCAGGCGGAATGCCCTTCAGAAGGGTGACAATATCGTCACCATAGGCCGAATGCACGGAAAAGTGGTTGCTTTTACCGAAGACACTGTCACGATCAAACCCGATCCCGGAGAAGGTTTGACCATGACCTTTGATCGTCAGGCGATATTCCGCGTCCTTCCCAGGCCAGGCGAGGACGCGGGAAAGGACGGCGATCCGGAAACCAAGTGACGGCGCCGCGGGAAATAGTTCGTATTGCGGGAAGGATCGCCGGCAACGGCGAATGTTTGGGAGTCGGGGGCGATGTCAAATTACAATTATGCGCAAATTTTTGTTTTGGTGGCAATGGTCGCCGGTTGCGTCGTGCTCATGCTGAAAAGCAGGGTGTCCCTGGCAAAACTCCTTGTGGCGGCCGCCCTGACGATTCTCTGCGTCGTCGAGCTTCTGAACACTCCGCTCAAGAAGCGGATTGCCGTCCTCGCCAACCAGGTGGCGAACCTGGACAAATATTCGCCTCACGATCCGGCGCTGCCCGGCCTGCGGACAACCCTTGAGGACGCGAAAAAGCTGTACGCCGAAGTGTCGGCCGATCCCCGGCGTTGGCCCGAGCGGCTTCCCTTCAACCTTGGCCTCGATCTCCGGGGCGGGACGGAAATCCGTCTGGCCCTGCGCCTTGATCCGGCCAGGATGTCCCGAATCCAGGCTGAAATTGATAAACTCAAGGCCGACCGCGAAGCTGCCGCCGGGGATGCCCCCGGGAGGGGCGATTTTGCCAGCGAAATCGCCGCTCTGGAGTCGCGCCTGACCAGCGAGCGGGAGCAAATCGATCAAGATTTGTCGAACGCCGTGGATGTGGTTCGCCGGCGTCTCAACAACAGCGGCCTGGCCGAAATTCCGGTCACCCGGCAGGGCGACGACAAGATATTGGTGCAACTTCCCGGCATGGACCAAAGCCAGGCGCAGGATGCCCTGGCAGTCATCCAGAAGCAGGGTGCGCTTGAGTTCCGGATGGTGGTTTCGGACGACGACGACACCTTCGGCAGGCTGGTCGCCCGGCTTCGCCGCATGCAGGCCGAGGGAAAACTGGTTGGGGAGAAATTTAACCTCCACGAAGATACCCTTGAGCCGGTCCCCGTCGATCAGGTGGGCGAGGACGGGCGCAGTACCGTCGACAGGCGCATGCTTTTTGACTGGTTGAAGGAGCCGGATGAAATCGGCGCCGACGGCGCATCGAGAGGCCGGCCCTATCAACTGGTCATGAAGCGGGTGGAGATGCGCGGCGACGCCATCGCTTCGGCCCGCGCCGAACCCGATCCAGCCCGGGCGAGCTGGCGCATAGCCCTTTCTTTCGATTCGGCCGGCGCCGCCGCCTTCGAACAGGTCACAGCCGCCAACATCGGAAAGCGCATGGGCATCGTCCTCGACGGCCAACTCCAGTCGGCCCCGGTCATACAGGCCCGCATCGCCGGCGGCAACGCCGAAATCACCGGCAACTTCGATCAGCGCTCGGCCAGACAGCTTGACGTCGTTCTCAAGTCTGGATCGCTCAAGGTGCGGATAGAGAAGGAATACGACAATACCGTCGGGGCCACCCTCGGCGAAGATTCGATCCGCTCTGGAATAACCGCCATGCTTATCGGCTCCGCAGCCGTCATCCTTTTCATGGCCTGGTACTACTTTGTCGCCGGTTTGGTCACGGACGCCGTCCTGGTGTTGAATATTCTTGCCATCATGGCCATTCTCGCCGCCTTCGACGCCACCATGACCCTTTCGGGTTTTGCCGGCCTTGTCCTCACTATCGGCATGGCGGTGGATGCCAACGTTCTCATTTTCGAACGCATCCGCGAGGAAAAAGCCCGGGGGAATCCGCTTTCACGGGCGGTCTCCATCGGGTACGAACGGGCCTTCACCACCATCGTGGATTCCAACCTTACCACTATTCTTACCGCCCTCATCCTCCACCACTTCGGCACCGAGCAGGTACGCG
>JAITKH010000015.1 GCA_031278535.1 Planctomycetota bacterium
ATGTTCACGGGTATGGCCAGAGGTTCGCCTCCCCGCGGCGGGCAGGAGACAAGGCACAGCGGGACGTAGTGCAAGGCCCGGCAGAAGACGGTCTCGGAGACTGTGGAGCGGACGGCGTCGTGATTCCCCAGCTTCGCATGGCAGTCATGAGAATTACGGTTACGTCAGGCTTCAGGACCGGCTTGGCGAAAAACAAGACGCTGCAATGCGGGCCTTTTAACTTTCAAGGGAATCGGGCGTTTAAAAATCAAGCGTAAAACGCGCGTCTACGGCATGACTGCGTTGTTTCTGGGCAATGCCCAATTCATAATTCAGGTTGATCAGGACATTTTGCCGCGCCTGCCAGCCTATGCCGGCCCCAACATTGCCGCTGGAGCGCGAGCGCCGTTCGCCTTCCGCAACAAACTGAACTGCCGGAAGTTGCGTAAGGCAACTTTTTACCGTCGAATTTCTGTCGCCGAATTCATGGCGGTAGTCGGCCGTCGCTGTCACATAAAAGCGGTCCGTCACTTGGCTTTTCACGCCCATGCCGATCACGCCGCGAACCGAATTGACGTCATTACGCTGCACGGACAAGGCGCTGGGCCCTCTTTCGGTATACGCGCCGGTACGGATAAAGGTATAGTCGATTCCAAGCGAAGGGACAAACGTCCAGCGCCCGGCCTCGATGTCGCTTCCGAACGCCAAATTGGCGTTGAATATATGCATATCCGGCGAAGAGACGTTGTTCGAAAGTTTGCGCGTTTGTTTCGAATCGGAAAATGTGTAGCCGAGGCCACCCTGCAAAAACGGATGCGCTATTGAACCATTGGCAAAATACCCGCGCCCCAAAACGTTACATCCGTACATGTCCGAGTCTATGTTGGCCGAACGGCTGTGTAATTCGGAGCGCAGATAGTGGATGCCGCCGCCAAGCGCAAAATTATTCTCCTGGCGAATGCCGGAACCGAGACCGATGCCGTAAACATTTTCGTTGGCCTTGGAAAATCCTCTCTCGATCGGCTTGGTCTTTGTCCATTGCGCAAAAGGAGACGCCCAGAAAGAGCGAATCGCGCCGGAAGGACGGGCAAGGGAAGCCAACGCATCCGGCGACCCGGAAGCCGCCGCCGCCAATTGATTGCCAACCGGAGCGAAAAGGTTGCTGATCATGGCCTTGCCGATCATGCGATTCAAGGAGAATGCGGCATTGACGATGCGCGTGGCATCCGCCGGCATGTATTTCTGAACGAGGTGGTTTGCATACTCGACAATTTCCTCCTGATCTTCCATGAAATCAATACGGCTCAAGTCCGCAAGCATTTCCGGATAGGCGCCTGTTCCGTACAACGCGTCAAGACCGATCAGAAGACTGAAGGCATTTGATCCGAGACCGGGCAGGGTGGCGGCCAAATCTCCGGCAGTCGCCTGCCGGGTGAAAGTGAAGGCATAATTCTTATTGTCCGCGCTTTTGGCGGCGGTTATATCCAGCGTTGACGAATTGGCAAAAACAAAGTCGCCGGCAATGCCGTACTGTGCGATTAAAAATTCATGGGTAACGGATGCTCCATTGGCGAGCGCGGCGGCATCATAAAACTCAAGCGCAACGTCATTCCCGATTTGAGCCTTGTTGGCATAAATTACGGGCAGTCGGCCCGTGCCCGCAAGATCAAGTGTCAGCTTGGAGCCTGCCAGAAACTCGAGTTTGTTCCCATAGTCGACATCCTCGTCAAACCCAACAACCACCGCCCCAGTCAATGCGCTTCCGCCGCGCTGAATCACCAGTTCGCCGCCGATGACAAGATCGTTGTCAACAAAGATACCGTGGCTGCCGTAACCGTCACCCGGCCGCGCAACAAGCCGTCCGCCGGTTTGCCTGTAGTCCCAAATATAAATCCCCGCATTATGAGTCCCGCCTCCGCCATAAGAAAATACGATGCCTGCGGTTTGCAGGATTTCTCTTTCTCCCAATCCCCAAATTCCATTATTGGACTCTCCACTGTCTCCCCCAATGGCGGAGAGAATGCCACCCTTGACGGTGATGCCCTTGACGGTGATTCCCTGATTGTAATCGGTGAGATCCAATCCCCAATTTCTATACCTCCCGACACCACCTTTTACACGCACCTCTCCGTCATTGAGGACGAGATTCGCAGATACTCTTACTCCTGTGGCGTAGGCGCCGGTATCCGAACCATTGGCGACAAGACTTCCTCCATTTACTTCCATGCTGGCGACAGTAAACATTGATCCATTCGTGGTGGTTGAGGTTATATTCAAGGCGCTCCCGCCACCAATGGCAAGATTTTTGAATGTTTGGGTATGTATATGGACGGGCGAGGTGACCGAATACTCGCCGCTGCTCAAAACGTAAGTATCGCCTTGAGTTGTTGAAACTGAATTCAAGCCTGAAACATCCGTTATTTCAACGGCTTGCGCAGCGCCCGTCAGCATAGCCCCAGCCAACACCATTCGAGAAAAATATTTCATTTTTATCATCTCCCTGCCGTCACAATTGCCGATTGCTGTTCAAGATGGCCCTTTCAAAATAGCCATTATAATTGCGCTAACATCATATGTCAATCATAAACAACTTTGGCCGGAACGCATCTCGGGGCCGGCGGACCACCATGGCACTACGGCGGCGCGTATCGGGGCTGTTTTCCCTAGCCGATGCGGGGGTTTGACGCGTACAACCGTCACGCAGATTTTGTCCCGTTCTGGCCGATTTCATGACTGTTGGGAATATTTGCTGGAAAAACTCGTTGTTTCCCCTATCATTCATACTCGGCGACAGGCTTCGGGGCCATTTTCGCCGAAAGGACATGGCTGTGCGCATTACCAGATATCTGCGTCCGGAAACAGTTCGCCTCGGCATGGCCAGCGGCCACATGGAAGACATTGATCCGGAAAAAGATCCGGAAAAGGAAAGGGAACGCATCAAAGAGGAGGCGCTTGATGAATTGACCGATCTCTTCATGAAAACCGGCCAAATTCGCAACCGCAAAAAATTTCTCCATGATCTGGTCTCCCGCGAACGCAAGGCCACCACCGCCATCGGCAGCGGATTGGCGGTACCGCATGTACGGAGCATGCAACCGAAGCAGTTCTGCATGATCTTCGCGCGAAGCCGGGACGGAGTGGAATTCGCCAGCCCCGACGACGAGCCGGTGCGCATCATCTTCGGCATGGCGGCCCCGACGTACGATGAGGCCGGAATGAACGAATATCTCCAGGCCTACAAGTGGATAGCGCGGTGCTTCAAGGAGAAGGAATGGCTCCCGGATGCCCTTCTCCAGGCTGAAAACGAACATGAAATTATCGCCATACTGTCAGGACTTGACTAATCGGGGCTGTTGCCATGGCGGGGGAAAAGGGCGAAAGCGGCGGGAAAGAGCAAGACGGGACGGATGCTCCCGGATTCGAAAGCCTCATGGTCGCGGCCGAAGAATTGGCCGCCCGGATGGAGGATGGGGGGCTTACCCTCGAACAGGCCCTGGCCGCATATGAAAAGGGCGTGGAAAACCTCCGCCGCGCGGCCGGGCTTCTGCGTACAGCCGAAGAGAGGGTCAAGATTTTGACGGAGAAGAACGGCGCCTTCAGGCTGGACGATCCGGACTGGAACGATACCGGGAAGGCGGGGGGAAACGGCGGAGAGGATGAATGACGGAGAATGGATCAATTCGATCCAACGCCGCCGTCCCTTCGAATTTCGCCGACAAATTGTTGGCCGAGCAGCCTTTTCCCGGCTATCGGATCGAGAAAAGCCTGGCCTCGGATGATCGTCGGGCGGTATTCAAGGCGGAATCCGGCCTGTTTGAACAAGCGGTGGCTTTGAAGGTTATGCAACCCTGGCCGGAGCGGCACAATGCCGCCGAGGATTTCTTTCCCCTGGCCGGAAGCATAGCCCGGCTGCGTACGTCCGCCGCCGCCAGAGGATTGGACGCGGGGAGGTCCGGCCGCATTTTTTTCCTCGCCTATGAATTTACGCCGGGAGAAAATCTGGCCGAGCGCCTGGCCCGGCGGCAAAGCGGCCGCATGAGCGAACGGGAAGCACTGAGAATGGTGCGGGAATTGGCGAGATCGCTCCAGAAACTCTTTGAATCGGGGCAGCCGCATGGAAACCTCAAGCCATCGAATATCATGCTCCTGCCCGAAGGCGGGGAGGTTCGCCTCCTCGACATCGGCTTTGCCTGGACCCTGGCCTGGCCCGACGATGCGGACGCCTTCGCCGCGGCGCCGGATTTCCTCGCGCCCGAGCGAATTAGGGGCGATCTGAACGTGGACGTAAGAGGCGATCTGTATTCCCTGGGAGCGATCTGGTACCGGCTGCTCATGGGCGAACCGGTTTTCAAGGCGTCAACGCCGGGAGAAACGCTTCGGATGCATCTTGACGCCCAGCCGACGCCGCCCCGCGAGAGAGATCCTCGCCTTTCGGCCGCGACATCCGGGTTGATTCTGCGCCTGTTGGAAAAGGACAGGGACGCCAGGCCCCGGACGCCGCGCGATTTTCTCAGGCGGTTGGGGGAACACCCGCTTTTCGGGGAGGGAGAAAAGACGGGGAAAGCGCCTGGCCCGCCGGATACATGATTGGTTTGCCGTTGGAGGACCGCGGATGCTCCGCTTCTGTTTCGGGTACGTTGTTTTGCCCATCCTTGTTTCTTTTGCCGCGCTTTTCCCGGCGACCGCTCCGGCCGCGGAACCCGGTCCGAGGGCAATGTCCGGATGGCTGGGCGCCGTGACGCCGGAAGGCTGGATCGGACGCCGATACATGGACGGGAACGATGTCTTCGCCGAAGAATTCGATTCGAACGGAGATGCCCGCGTGGATGTCTGGCGATTTTACCACCGCGGCATCCTCACCTCCGAGGATCGGGACCTTTCCGGCGACGGGCGGATTGACTGCGCCAGCCGCTGGGACCCGCGAAACCGCCGCCTGCTTTCCTTCGGCCGGGACGGGAAGAAACGGGGAATCTATGACTTGGAGATAACCTCCGATTCCGTCAGGACATGGGAAATCCGGGAGGACAGGAATCTGGACGGCATTGCTGATCGGGTGCTTTTCATCCAGGGGCCGAGCGATTTTTTCGAACGCCTGGGCCTGGACTTGGCTGTCGAGGACAGCCTTGTCGACGCCATTCCGACGGAATATTGGCGTGAACTCTGGTCCGATGATTCCTTCACCTCGATCATCACCGATTACCGGCGTTACAGCCGGGGAAATCTTGTCCAATATGGCGAATGGGACGGGAAAGCGGTGCGATGGAGGCGGGTCGGCCCCGACTTCATTCCTCCCCGGATCCCCAGCGCCCCGGAGCGGGAAGCAACCGGATCGGAATTGGCGGTCGCGCCGGCCGAATCCCCTGTCGAAACCTTCCCTGCGCCCGAAGAATATGGAAACGAGGTTGGGACCGTATCGGAGCCTTATTACGCCGAACCCTATCCAGAACCTGTCGAAGACCGCCAAAGTGAAACAATCCAGACAGGGAGATCGGCAATGAGCGATCGGACGCGGTATCGGGATCTGCCCCCGGGCGAATCGGTCGCCCGATCCCTTCCGGCGCCCATGCGGCCTCCCGGAGTCGGCCGCGGCGAAGTCCCTTGATGCGAGAGATGGCAATTCGATGACAGCGGATGAAAGCCGCCTTCTTGACGGGAACGCCGGCGGAGAAAGCTGGATAAACCGGGATTTATCCTGGCTTGCGTTCAACGAAAGGGTTCTCGCCAACGCCGGGGACATCGACCTCCCGCTCCTGGATCGCTTGAAGTTCCTGGCGATCGTCTTTTCCAACCTGGACGAGTTCTTCATGGTCAGGGTTGCGTTGATTCGCCGGGCGTTGCAGATAGGCGAACCCAATCTGGGACCGGACGGAATGACTCCGCGGCAACTCCTGGATGCGGTGCGGGAGAGGGCGAGGCACATGATGGAACAGGCCTGCCGTTGCTGGAGTACGGACATCAGGCCGGCCCTCGCCTCCTCCAGCGTCGATATAGTGGAAGCGGACGACCTGTCCCCATCGGATCGCAAGCGCCTCGCCGACCATTTCCGCGAGCAGATACTTCCCGTTCTCACTCCCCTCGTCGTGGACAGCACTCACCCCTTTCCCCTGCTTTCCTCGGGATCCGTGTATATTCTGTTCCGCCTTTCGCCCCGCACCGACGTCGAGAGCGCATTCTTCGGCAAAGCGGACACGGCGCTAGTGCAAATTCCATCGGGTCTTGATCGTTTCGTCGGGCTTGCCGGCATTGACGGCGCCACCCGGGTCATCCTTCTGGACGACATCGTCGTCATGTTCGCGGGGGAGATTTTCGGCGGCTACGACATTGTCGGCGCCTACCCCTTCCGCATTCTCCGGGACGCCGATCTCAATATCGACGGCGACCGCAGCGAAGATTTGATCCTGGCCGTGCAGGACGGCCTGAAGCGCAGCCGCTGGGGATTGCCGGTGCGGCTTACCCTGGAGAGCGGCGTTCCGGACGAGGAGGCGGCATACCTTTCCGATCGCCTGGAACTGGAGGCCGCCGACATCTTCCGCCAGCCGGGAATGCTCGACATGAAGGGACTCTTCGGACTCCTGTCCCGGGTGGATCGTCCCGATTTGATCGAGACGCCCTGGCCGCCGCAAATGCATCCGTCCCTGCCGGCCGGGAGCGACATTTTCGAACGGATAGGAGCAAGGGACATCATGCTTTCCCTGCCCTACCAGTCCTTCGATCCCGTAACCAAGCTGATCGAAACGGCGGCCGACGATCCAAGCGTTCTCGCCATCAAGATAACGCTGTACCGCGTCTCCGGGCAAAGCCCGTTGGTGCGGGCCTTAATCCGCGCCGCCGAACACAAGAAGCAGGTCACTGCCCTGGTCGAATTGCAGGCCCGTTTCGACGAGGAGGCCAACATCGGCTGGGCCCAGCGGCTGGACGCGGCCGGCGCCCACGTCATCTACGGCGTGGTCGGGTACAAGACGCACTCGAAGGCGGCTCTGGTCATCCGCCGGGAGGCCGGTGGCATTCGCCGCTATTGCCACCTTGCGACGGGGAACTATAATGATCGCACCGCCAGGCAATACACGGATCTGGGCCTCTTCACCGCCGACCCGGCCTTCGGATCCGACATTTCGTCCTTCTTCAACGTTATCACCGGCTACAGCCTTCCTCCGGCATGGAATCATATAGAAATGGCGCCCACGGGCCTGCGGACGCGGATTATCGCCATGATCCGCAGGGAAGCGGAAAAGCAGACGCCCGGCAATCCGGGACGCATCCGGGCGAAAATGAATTCGCTGAACGACCCCGAGATCATCCGCGAACTGTACCGGGCCGGCCAGGCCGGCGTACGGATCGATCTCCTGGTGCGCGGAATCTGCCGCCTCCGACCCGGCGTTCCGGGCCTTTCGGAAAATATCTCCGTGCGATCGGTGGTGGACCGTTTTCTTGAGCATCCCCGCATTTTCCATTACCGGAACGGCGGCGACGAAGAAGTGTACCTTTCCTCGGCCGACTGGATGGAAAGAAACATGGACCGGCGCCTGGAACTCCTTTTTCCCGTCAATGATCCGCCCTGCCGCGAGGAAGCGCTGGCCGCGCTTGAAGCCGGTTTCTCCGACAACGTCAGCGCTTGGGAATTGACGCCCGACGGCACCTATGTCCGAAGGCGTCCGGCGTCGCGCGAACCGCTGATCCGCAGCCAAGCGGTGTTGTACGCCCGGGCGGTGGAAATGGCGGCGACGTCCAGAAATGAAGACCGCCACAGCGTCTTCCGGGTCAGGGGCAAGCGTTCGGAAAAACGGAAGGGACAGACCGCGCGAAAAACGGATACCGCCTGAAACGAAGGTGTGGGATGACGCAACCGACAGCATCGAAAAAACGCCGCCTTCCTCTCCCTCTTCAAGGGGCAGCGGCACTCCTTGCCGTTGCCGGCCTGGCTTGGATCGGCGCCTGGCTTGGACAGCGTACCCTTCGGTCGCCAACCCGGAAGCGCGCCGTCCAAATCTGGCTGGACAGGAAACTGAACGCCGACGTGGCGTTTCTGGGCAATATGTCGGTCCGGCTGAATCTCGTCCGCCCTTCTCGCCTCACCTTTACCGACATCGAAATAGAACATCCGAACGCGGTTTTTCCCGGAAAACTTCTCACCGCCGCCCTTTTCGAGGCGAGGGTCGCACCCTGGTCCCTCGCCAACCTCTGGCAGGATCGATTGAACCTCTCCCTGCGCCGCTTTGCCGTCGCGGTCGAACAGGATGAAACGGGCGAATGGAGTACGGACGGCTTGGCTTTGCCGCTCGCCGCCGGCACGGAAACCCCGGCGTTCCCGTTTCCCGTCCCCGCCATTTCGTCATGGCTGCTGGAACTTTCCGAGGGAATCCTCGTGGTCAGGAGGCACGATCTGGAAATACGATCTGAAATTTCCGGCGAAGCGTCCGGTACGCCGGAAACCGGCAGGCTTGTCTTGAAGCTCGACAAGGCTCATATCGCCATCGGCCGATCGGACGCTCCAGAAGAGAGGCTCACCGGTTCGATCGGTCCCCTGTCGGCCGTATTCGCCGGATCGGCCGGCGGGAACACGGGACGCCTCACGCCGTTGTTGGAACGGTGCGATTTCCCGGTAGAGGGCCTGCCGCTCTCCAGTCTCCCGTTTTTTTTTGCCGGGCTCCCGATGGAGAATGTCTCCGGCTTCTTCAACGGCGCGTTCATGATCAGCCGAAGGGACGGGAGCGCCCCCGCCATCGCCATCGAAGGGGAGCTCCGGGACGCCCCGCTTACCGCTTTCGGATTGCCGCGCCGCGCCGCCTTGCGGATGGATTGGACAGGCGCGACAGACCAAAGGGACGCCGGCGTGGACATTCGCCTAGGTCCCCAGGGATTCGGAGCCTTCGACATTTCCATCCCGCTGGACAAGTCGGGAAAACCGGCCGGACTGTCGCTCCGGGGCGATGTGGCGGTGCTGGATACGATAGCCGAATTGTTTTCCAGGCACCCCGCCTGGCCTGAATGGTTGACCCTCGTTTTTCCGTCGATGGAGTGGTTCTCATCCGGCTGGCACGGCTTCGGCTGGTCGGGTGCGGACATGCGCCTCTCCCTGACGCGTTCCGCTGCCGGCATGCGCCTTGCCGGCAACGCCGGTTTCGCCGGAGGAACGGCCGCAATCGAAATGATCCCCGGCAATCCGGCCACTCCGATTGTGGTGGTTTCCGAAAAGGCGGACGCCGGCCTTTTCGCCGAAGCGATCGCCGCCAGGCTTCCCGAAGCGTTTCAGGCGAATGTGACGTCAGGTTCCCTCGATTTTACCTGGAAAGGCGTTCCCGACGCTTCCAGCGGCTTCGGCGCCTGGAGCGTCGCCCTGGTATTTTCCGCGCCGGAAATCAGGATGACCGAGAGTGGCGCCTGGTGGGGCGGACTCGCCCGCATCGCCACGAAAATCTCGAGCCTTCTGTCCGAGCGGAACAATGAAGGGAAGAACAGCGTACTCCGCTTCACCACCCTGCCATCCATTCGGCCAAGCCAGATCTCAGTGGTGGCGGATCGAAATCGGCGGGGCGAACTAGGGATTGAGTTCCGCGCCCATGGATCGGCCTTCGGCCAGTGCGCCGGTTACCTGGAAAGCGACGGGAACAACGGCTGGCGCGGGGAAATTCTTTTTTTGGGAGAATCGGATCTCGTACGCGAGACCGGAAAGGCCGACCCGACCCTCGGTCTCGCCCTGTCCAGGCTGGCAGCCGGAACCGGAATCAGGATGACCTTCACTGTCGCCCTCAATGGCGCGGTTGAATTCGATTTCCCCTTTCTCGCCGACCTGGAGACAATGAAAAAAGCGGAGTCCTCCGAAAACGGCGGCGAAGGAGACGGATGAAACGCCGCGTTCACATCGTTCTCGCCCTGCTTGTCGCCTTCGCGCAGGCGCTTCCAGGTGGGGAGGAAGGAAGATGGCGCCCGCTCCTGATCCTCCGGATCGGAAATGCGGACGCTGTCGATGCCGATGACGGGCGTCTTGCCCGGTTCATGCGCGGCGTCAGGTACGACGGCCGCTTCGTTTCTCCGTCGCGAACGCTGATTGGACCAGAGATACGCAATCCGACATTTTTCGGATTGATTGACGGGGCCTGGATCGAAGCGGCGCTCTTCGCCCCCCCGGAACCCGGTCCGCTTGGGCTGGTCTGGGTTTTCCCGGTCGTCAGCCGGGATGAATACATGAACCAGTTTGCCGGCCGGGACACTTTCTGGTTCGACGACATGGACGGCACGACGACGATCCGGGAAACGGACGCGGAGGGAAAGTTCGCCGACTGGCGCATGGAATGGCTGCCCGGCGGCCTGGCTTTTTTTGGCAGGGATCTGGCCCCGCTCCTGGCGGCGAAACACCTGTATTCCGAAAACGGCGCCGTACGCGGCATCCTGGCTTCGACCGGTCCCGCCGCCTCCGACCCCGATTTGACAGTCCGCATCGATCCCGGTACCCTCGCCGCCTGGCGCGACCGCGATCCGGATCGCTACTGGTGGCGGGAAAACGTGAATCTCCTGGCAAACGACCTGCTGGAATTCTGGCAGCCGGCCCCGCCCCGAACGCGACTCGTCCGGTCATTGGCGGACAGGCTTGCCCTTTGGCCGCTGTCGCTCGAACGGGTGGAATTCCGATTGTGGCTGGAGGAGGAAAGCGTGGAATGGCGGCTAGATGCGACCGGAAGCTTCCGTCCCAGGGGGAGCCTGTCGGAATTGGTCGCCTTTCGCCGCATTCCGACAGGCGCCGCTTTGGCCTATGCATTTCACATCGGCCCGGAAAAGTTTGCGGAGCTCGCCGCCGATCTGGGCCGTTTTCTCCTGAATGCGGCCGGCGGCGCCGTAAATTTCGAAACGCGGGAGGCGGCCTTCGCCCTTTCCGCCTCGATGCTGCGGGCGGGTCCCCGGCAGGCGGCGGCGGCTTGGATACCGCCGCCGCCTAACGATCAGGCGATAGGCGCCGCCCGGCTTCTCGTGACGGAATGGGACAGCCCGGAAGCGCTTCCCGGCCTGTGGCCCATTCTCGTCGAAAGTGCCAGACCTGATTCCCCGACAACTCTTGCCCTGGCCCAGATGGGCTTGAAAGTTTCGTTTGAATCCAACCCGGCAATTGCCGGAACGGCGGAAATAATCGTGCGTTCGTCCGATGACGCCTCGCTGCCGCCCCGCGCCAGGCTTATTGCCGCTCTGCGAAGAAACGGCTCGTGGCTGGCTCTGGCGGTCGGACCCTCCCAAACCGATCCGGAAGCGAGACTGGCCGCTGCCAGATACCTTGCCGACCTGGCCGGGCAGGCTGTCGACGAATCCGGTCCGGGAAGCCCGGACGCCAGGGAGGCTTTCACCCGCATGGGCAGGCGGGGCGGCGATATCATTGGTTTTCTCGATCCTGTACGTTTCCTGCAGGCGGCTTTGTCCAACGCCGCCGACTGGCGCCCGCGCCCGCCGGATCAAATCGAACCTCTGGAAAATCGCCTGGCGCGCGAGATGCTCGGGTACAATTCCGGTGGATCCTGGAGCATGACGGGAATGGCCGGCAACGGCGTCTGGACAATACATGGCGGGATGTCCTGGCGAAGCCTCGAACATTTGGCCGGAGCCCTGGGAATCAGCGAAGCCATCGGCATGGAATGAGCGGGGCAGTTTCGCGCGTATCGACGGTTGCCGCCAAGTTTTTCCTGCCGTGTTCCTCCCAAGGATACGAAGAAAGGCAAATGGTTTGCCGGTTGCGATTCTTGAAAAGATTGGCCATGCCCTAATCGGCGGGATTGTCTCCTGTCTGTCGCCGCCGCGTTGCCGGTTGTGCCAGGCCCCGCTCTTCGATCACGCATCTCCCTATCTTTGCCAGGCTTGCGCCGCCGGGGTGGAATGGATTGGCGAGGGGGCCTGCCGGAAGTGCGGTTTCCCGGCGGGACCCGGCGCCAGGTTGGGACAGGGGTGTTCCCGTTGCCGGCGCCTCGACCTTGGCCTTACCGCCGTCGCCGCAACGACCCGTTATCGGCATGGCGCCCGGAGCCTGGTGCTGGCGCTAAAATTCCGGGGAGAAACGTCAATCGCCCGACCTATGGCCAGCCTCATGGCGGAGCGCTTCCGAAACTTCGGTTTCGGCGCAATTGACTGGATTGTTCCCGCCTCCCTCCATCCGGAGAGGCGCCGGGCACGGGGGTTTGATCAATCCAGTCTGCTCGGACGGCACCTGGCGGGGGAAATCGACATTCTCCTCAGGGAAGATCTTCTTCGCCGCGTCCGCCACACCCGCCCTCAATCCAGCCTGACCAGGTTTGGCCGGCTGGAGAACGCCAGAGGCGCTTTCACGGCTTCGCCCGGAATCGCCGGCGGGCGGATACTCCTGGTGGACGACGTGATGACCACCGGCGCCACGCTCCGTGACTGTGCCCGCGCCTGCCGCGAGGCTGGCGCGACAAGGGTATACGCGCTGGTATTCGCCCGCTGAGATGGAAATGAAGTTGACGGCAACGGAATATCCCCTTTGCCATCGGGTGAACGGCGCATGGGTTCTGCCATGCACTGCTCCAAATCACCCATAATGCCTTCGCTTTCCTCCGACATGCCGCTTCGGATCACATTGCCGCACCTGCATAAAATTCATCTCCGGCAGCTGGAGGGGGATATCGTTCACAATTGCCCGTGAAATCCAGTGTTCCGCACAGTCCCAATCAAAGATTGGGACTGTGCGGGGAATGCCTCCGGGTTACCTGGTAAGGGCCTGCCGGGAAAGTGGATCCCTCTCCGGCATTGGCGGTCGATTTCGCGCGAACGGACTTCGCCACCCACAGGTCCGGCCTTTTCAGAGTTCATGAAAATAGACCGGCAATAACCTTATAATTTGGTAAACGGTAAACAATTACAAAAAACGGGAAAAATATCCCTGTATAGGCCGGGAAAAGAATGTTGGAAAAGGATATGTTCGGGTTATACTATCATACGGGGAATGGAGAAAATGTGACCGATTTCTTGGCGGAAAGGCGAAGCCGAAGCGGTTTCCATCGCCGGGAAGGCGTGGGAGACGATTACAGATCCTAATGCCTTCCTCAATGGAGAGGAGATTGAAGTTCTGAGTCGGCCGACAGACTTCGGAGCGGCGCTTGGGGACAATTCGGAAAGAAGAGAAGAGGGAATAGGGCAAAACTCGTTTTCTTGCATGGAGAGCATGTTTTTTTCGTTAAACCGAAAGATTCATCGGATGGATTATGTTCACGAATATCAGTCTGAAGAGTAAAATTTTCATCCTGGTCACCCTGGTTGTCGTATTGTCTTTTCTGGCGGTTATCGGAATTGTCGCCGATCGGACCGTTGAAATGGCGAAAAAGGATGCTTTCAACCTGGCCGAAGAGACCGCAAATAGATACATGAACGAGATTAAGGCCGAACTCCAGGGAGCCCGCATAACGTCGGAGACACTGGCGACGGTATTCTCGACTCTCAAGGACCATGATCTCACCGACCGGAAGGTGATGAACGACATCCTGAAAAACGCCCTGGCGAAAAAGGAATACATCACCGCGTTCTGCGTTGCCTACGATCCGAATGCGCTCGACGGCAAAGACGCGCAATACGCCGGGGAAAAACCGGCATACGACGAAACCGGACGATATGCCCCCTATTGGAACAAGCTGGGCGGCAATATCGCGGTCGAACCCTTGTACGACATTGACGTCGCCGATTGGTACATCGTGCCCAAGAATACGCAACAGGAATACATCACCGATCCGTACCCGTATCAGGTGCAGGGGAATTCGGTTATGCTGGCCAGCCTGATATTCCCCGTCATCCACAAGGAACAATTCATCGGCATCGTATCCTCCGACATCGTCCTTGACAAGCTCCAGGAAATGGTGTCCAGGGTAAACCCGCGCGGGCACGGCGGATACACGGAAATTTTCTCGAATTCCGGTTCCGTCGTGGCCCATCCCGACAAACGGTACCTTGGAAAGGGGTTGGCGGAGTGCCTGGCGTTCGAGATGCTGGCGACCATCCCCGCCAAAATCCACGAGGCCTTGCCCTACGCGAAACAATACATGGCGGCGCAGGCGCCCAAGGATCCGGAAGACAAGGCCCAGGCCGAACGATATGAAGCAATCGAAAAATTTGTCCGCGGCTTGGAGGAATACGCGACGAGCGCCGGCAGTACCGAATTGGAAATGTCGCTGTTCACCCCGGAAATGGCTGGGGTGGTGCTTGCGGCGGAGGAGAACCGCAGGATCGAGGCGTCGGGAGCGGGAGACGCCATCAGGAACGGCATAACATACATCGCCAACGACGACGATTTCTATACGGTATATCTCCCGATCCGGTTCAGCGAGATCACGAAACCCTGGTCGGTGGCGGTAAGCATTCCCATGACGGAGGTGCTGGAGAACGCCAACCGTATCCGGAACTATGTCACGGGAGTGTCCCTCATCGCCATAGGCATGATCGCCTTCGTCCTCTACTTCATCGCGAGAAACGTCACCAAGCCCATCCTGACCCTGGCGGGTGCCGCCAAGACCTTGGGCGAGGGCGATTTTGGCGTCGATGTGCCGGTGATCCGGGACGGGGGAGAAATCGGCGTCCTGTCCACGGCGTTCAAGGTCATGGTCGAAAAGATCAACGAGCTCATCAAAAAAATGCAGGATTACGCCAGGGAACTGGAGGAAAAGAACAAGTACCTGAACAAGCTGAACGAATTGAAGGACGAGTTTCTCGCGAATACCTCCCACGAATTGCGGACGCCGATCAACGGGATTATCGGCATCGTCGAGTCCATGGTGGACGGGGCGGCCGGACCGCTCACCAAGGAACAGAAATACAACCTGGCGATCGTGTCCAACAGCGGCAAGCGGCTTTCCAACATGATTAACGACATCCTGGATTTCACCAAGCTGAAAAACCAAGAAATTATCCTGCAAGTCACGCCGGTTGATCTGAAAATCATCGTCGACACGATCCTGGTCCTGGCAAAGCCCCTGATTAAGGGGAAGGATTTGGAGTTGGTGAATGACATAGACGATTCCCTGCCCGTGATCGACGCGGACGAGAACAGGATCCAGCAGATCCTGTATAATCTGATTGGAAACGCGATTAAATTCACCGAGCGCGGCTGCATCCGCGTATCCGCCGAAGTCGCGGACAGGATGGTGGCGGTTTCCATTATCGACACGGGCATTGGCATTCCGGAGGACAAGTTCGAGAGGATATTCGAATCGTTCGAACAGGTCGACGGCTCCACGGCAAGGTTATATGGGGGGACGGGACTGGGACTGTCGATCACCAAGAAACTGGTCGAGCTGCACGGAGGAACGATACGCGTCGAGTCGACGCTCGGAAAGGGTTCACGGTTTACGTTTACCGTCCCGGCGTCGGACGCGAAAAAAGAGGATATCGCCCTGGCCCGGAAACCGGCGTCGAATATCGACATCGAGGATTTTTCAGAAACTCCGGCCGAAGCGGCGGTGAACAATAGGCAGGCAGCCGCCGGCACGGACAGGATTCTTGTCGTCGACGACGAGCCGGTGAACATCCAGGTGCTGAAAAATCTCCTGCTGGTGCGGAAGTATTCCGTAACCACGGCGTATTCCGGGGTCGAAGCGCTCAAACTGATAGAGGACGGGGGAGATTTCGACTTGATTCTCCTGGACGTCATGATGCCGAGGATGTCCGGATTCGAGGTCTGCCAGAAGTTGCGGAAAAATCACTCCCTCTTCAACCTGCCGATCTTGATGCTGACGGCGAAAAACCAGATTCACGACATTGTCCTGGGATTCCAGTCCGGCGCCAACGACTACCTTCAAAAGCCGTTCGACAAGGTGGAGCTCCTGGCCCGCGTGAAAACGCTGCTTTCACTGAAATACGCGGTGACGACCGCCATCAGGAACGAAAAGCAGTTCGAAAACGAGAGGCAAAAACGCATCTTCGAACAGACGCTGCTGGAACTCACCAGGGCGATAACCTCAACCCTGGACCTGAAGGAGGTGCTGTCGAAAATACTGGAGGCGATGTCCCAATTCGTCCGCTTCGATCGGTCGGCCGTGCTGTTGAACGAGGATGACAGCTTCGTGGTCAAGGCGAACAACGGCTATGACGGCGAAATGCTCCGCGAAGGCTCGATAATAAACGCCATCCGCGACGATTTCCTCAACAAGGTGATGCGGACCGGCGAAACGGTCGTCGACAGCAGCCTCGAAACCTGTTTCCGGAATGCGGACGATGACGGGAGGATGCTGGCCGGGGTTCCGATACTCTACAGGGAAAACCTGCTCGGCATCATCGTGATGACCTGCGAAAGGGCGGATATCTCCAAGGACCTCCTCTTTACTTTGGCGGGACAAGCCGGAATCGCAATCCAGAATGCCCGGCTCTTCGCAAAAATCAACGCGATGGCGATAACGGACGGTTTGACGGGATTGAACAACAGGCGGCATTTCTTCGATCTGGTCGAACGGGAGTTCACGAAATACAGGCGATACAGCCATCCGCTTTCGGTATGCATGATGGACATCGATCATTTCAAGAAGATCAACGATACCTATGGCCACGCCACCGGGGACAAGGTTTTGCAGCATTTGGCGGGAAAATTGACTGGACTGGTCCGGGAATACGACGTCATCGGGAGATACGGCGGGGAAGAATTCGTCGTGCTGTTGCCGGAGACCGGACTGGAAGGAGCGTCCATCATTGCGGAACGCATCCGAGAAGCCATAGAAAATTCCGTCGTGGGCACCGAGGAATTCGGGGATATCCGATACACCCTAAGCATTGGGGTCAGCACGTTTTCCAAGGCGGTCAAGAAGGCGGGCGTCGTTTTCGAAGCGGCGGACCAGGGACTGTACGAAGCCAAAATGATGGGAAGGAACAGGGTGGTGGCGCAGGAAATCAAGGAAGAATTTCTCGCGTGACAGTGCTTGAGGAATCGGAAGTTTCATTGGCCCATTTGTAGGGTATGGGTATTGGCTTCCCCTCCGGCGCGGAGTTGAAGTGGGTCGTGCCATTCAACTCATAGCGGATGGCATAGGTAATGCCGCCGCCGCCGTACACCGCAGGAGAGTATGCCGCCCGACGTCCCTGCCGCCTGTTATAAAAATCGTACCGGTGGGCACGTCCTCCTGAAATCCGGTTACAAAAGGACGTTTGAATGCCACGAGCAAGTTGCCCGCGGCTTCCGACTGTCCGACGATGTCGGCGGCGACGCACGCGCGCACGGCGGCAATTTTTGCGTCAAGCCGCGAAGCGGAAAGTACGGTCTTCTTTTTTTGGGATATCCTGCCGCGCTTGTTGCCGTCATGTCCCGGCATTTTGCGCCGTCAGGCGAGGGTATTCGCGAAACGGCCTGGGCGGCAGTTCCGTTGCCCGCACTGGAATGCGAAGAGGTTTGACCTGAAGCTATGCCCTGCCCTTTCCTGGCGGCAAAACCGTACTTCTTCATGGAGTCGATTATCTGCATTTCGGGAAAGAGAAAGGCAAGGATTTTGCCAACAGCACTGCTCATATACTCCTTTCGGGTTGAAATTGCGAGAATGGCGTCTCCCGTCATTACCGGAAGCGTTCACAGGCCAAAAAGGACGCTTTTCAAGAATTTTTGGTTGCATATACCTATACCGAAGTGGT
>JAITKH010000118.1 GCA_031278535.1 Planctomycetota bacterium
ATGGAAAAGCCGGCTCAGCGATCTCGGAAAGGAAATGGCCGCCGGGTTTGCCTCCGGATGCGTCGGCAGGATCGAAAGGGTCATTGCCGAACGGGAGGGGGGCCTTTCCGATCGCTACCTCAGGACAAGGATGAAGAAATGTCCCGCGCGGCCGGGCGAAATGGTCATGGTGCGCATTGTGGAAAACTCCGGAGCTGAATTGCTGGGCGAGGCGGTTCCCGGCCGGGAGGCGGAAACCGCTTTTCCGGTTTCCCGCGCCGCTTCGGGGCGGCCTTGACGTAATTTTCCTTTCCTGTTGCCGCCCGGTCGTTATAATCGGCTTTTTGCGATGCCGTATGGCCTGACATGGAGAGAAAGCGGAAGCGAAATGCGCATTGCCACGCTGCTGGCCCGGGCCGGGTGCGGTACCGACGCCAAGACCGGGGCGATCTCGACCCCGATATACCAATCGGCCACCTTTTGCCATCCGGGGCTTGGCGAAAGCACCGGCTTCGATTATGCCCGCACCGGCAACCCCACCCGGGCCGTCCTGGAAAAGACGCTGGCCGAACTGGACGGCGGCGCCCGCGCCTCGGCCTTTTCCTCCGGCATGGCCGCCATCGACGCCGTCTTCCGGCTCATCCCGGACGGGGGGCGGAACCGGGTCGTCCTGACCGAGGATCCCTATGGCGGCACCGTCCGCCTGATGGACAGATTCGGCTGCCGGGCCGGCCTCGTTCCCGTCTATGCCGACACTTCCGATTCCGGGGCGGTGGAGAGGGAACTGGAGCGGGGCGGTGTGGCGCTGGTCATGGTCGAGATCCCTTCCAACCCCCTGTTGCGGGTCGCCGATATCGCCCGCCTGGCGGAGGCGGCCCGCGCCGCCGGGGCGCTTCTGGCCGTGGACAACACCTTCCTCACCCCCTGGCTGTTCCGGCCTTTCGAGCACGGGGCCGATCTTGTCCTCTATAGCGTCACCAAGTATTTGGCCGGCCATAACGACGTGCTGGCCGGGGCGGTGGTTTCCCGTACCAGGGAGATGGGGGATCGCGTCGCCTATGTCCAGAACGCCGCCGGAGCGGTGCCCGGGCCGATGGATTGCTGGCTGACGCTGCGCGGCGTGAAAACCCTGGGGATACGCATGGATCGCCAGCAGGCCAATGCGCTCCGGGTTGCGGAATTCCTCTCCCGCCACCGCCGCGTGACCAGGACGCGCTATCCCGGACTTCCGGGCGATCCGGGGTACGAACGCCTGCGGCGCCAGGCGTCCGGTTCCGGGGCGATCGTGTCCTTCGAGGTGGAACGGAGCGAAATGGTCCCGGACATCCTTGCCAATGTCAGGGCATTCGCTTTCGCCGAGAGCCTGGGAGGGGTGGAATCGCTCATCACCTATCCGCTGGTGCAGACGCATGCCGATTTGGCGCCGGAACTGCGGGAGCGCCTCGGCCTCAACGATCGCCTCCTTCGCCTGTCTATCGGCATCGAGGACGCGGAGGATCTCGTGGAGGATCTGGATCGAACGCTCCGGATGGCCATGTAAGCGGTGGCGCCGCTTCGGCGATTGTGGTATACTGATCGCGGGGTGGAATTGTGAAAACGCCCCGTCTCCGGGCGAAAACCACAATTCCGGGCCGCCGTCGGCATGTCATGGACGGGCGGAGACATCGGGCGGAGGCGCGCGAAATGCTTGACATGCGGTTCCTGAAGGAAAATCCGGAGTTCGTGCGGGAAGCCTGCCGGCTGAAGGGCGTCCGGGCGGATGTGGACAGGGCGGTGGCCCTGGACGCCCGCCGCCGGGAAATCCTCCTGGAAAAGGAGGCCCTGCAAAACGGGCGGAACCGCGTCTCCCGCGAGATTGCCGGAAAGAGAAAAGCCGGCGAAGAGCCCCGGGCGGAACAGGAGGAGATGCGGAAGGTCGGGGATCGCATCGCGGCGCTCGAAGTCGAGGAGCGGGCCGTGGCGGCCGAACTCCATTCGCTCATGCTTGCCATTCCCAACCATCCCGATCCCGATGCCCCGGTGGGCGACGGGAGCGCCAATCGGGAAATCGCCTCCTGGGGGGAAAAGCCGTCCTTTCCCTTCGAGCCGCGTCCGCATTGGGAAATCTGCGAAACCCTCGGCCTTCTCGATTTCAGGCGCGGCGTCAAGATCGCCGGCTCCGGCTTCATCCTCTATCGGGGGGCGGGCGCCAGGCTGGAGCGGGCGCTGATCAACTTTTTCCTTGATTTTCACGTTTCGCGCCACGGCTATGCCGAATGGTTCCCCCCCTTCCTCGTCAACCGGGACAGCATGATTGGCACCGGCCAGATTCCGAAGCTGGAGGAGGACATGTACCGTTGCGACAAGGACGACGACCTCTTCCTCATTCCCACGGCCGAGGTGCCGATAACCAACATCCACCGCGACGAAATACTGCGGCCGGCCGATCTGCCCCTCAGGTATTGCGCCTATTCGGCCTGTTTCCGGCGCGAGGCCGGGGCGGCCGGCAAGGATACCCGGGGGCTTCTCCGGGTGCACGAATTCAACAAGGTGGAGCTGGTGAAAGTCGTCCGCCCCGAGGAAAGCGGCGACGAGCACGAGCGGCTGCGAACCGATGTCGAGGATGTCTTGCGGGAACTTGAGCTTCCCTATCGCGTGGTGAATCTCGCGACCGGCGACATGTCCTTTTCCGCGGCCAAGTGCTACGATTTCGAGGTTTGGGCCGCCGGGACGGGAAAATACCTGGAGGTCAGCTCCTGCTCCAACTACACCGATTACCAGGCGCGGCGGGCCAACATCCGCTTCCGCGACGACGGGAAGAAAGTCCGCTTTGTCCATACCCTGAACGCCAGCGGCCTGGCCCTGCCGAGGACAATGGCCGCGATCGTGGAAAACGGCCAGCGCGAAGACGGATCGATTGCGGTTCCCCGCGCCCTCCGGCCATATCTGGGCGGCATGACGGAGATTGGGACGGCATGAAGAGGCGCAAGGAATACGAGGAAAAACTGCGGGCCCTTTTCGCCGATCCCGGGTACCGGCCCATGCGCTCGCGCGACATGGCGTTCCGCCTGGGCATCCCCGGGAAGGAATTCCGCGATTTTCGCGGCGTCCTGGAGGAATTGCGCCAGGAAAACGCCGTCATGCGCTGCGGCGACGCCCGCTGGCGGCTGCCCGGGGACGAAGGGAAAACCCTGGTCGGCCGGCTCGACATCGCCCTGTCCGGACACGCCTTTCTCATCCCCGACGATTCGGGGGCCGATGATCTTTTCGTTCCCGGCGATTGCCTGCGCGACGCCTTCGACGGCGATCGGGCCCGAGTGCGGGTGATCGAGGGCGGCCGCAGGGGCGATCGCCGCCCTTTCGGCGAGGTG
>JAITKH010000141.1 GCA_031278535.1 Planctomycetota bacterium
GGAACTCATCAGGCAATTCCAGGAAATGCGCAAGGTGACCGGCCGCATGGGCCGTTTGGGCATTTTCGGCGGCGGCCGGAACTCATTGGCGGCCATGAATCCGGCCGCTCTCTCCGGCCTGGCGAACAGTCCGACAATTTATGGTTCAAAAAAGAAGGGGTCTAGGGCCCAGCAGAAAAAGAAGGACAGGAAAAAGGACAAGAGAAAGAAAAGGAGGAAATAGTGTCAGTAGCAATTCGTTTGTCACGCGCGGGACGCGCACACCTGCCGTATTATCACATCGGCGTCTTCGACAGCCGCACCCGCCGCGACGGCCGGCCGGTGGAACAGCTCGGCTTCTATGACCCCGAGTCGGGAAAGGAACCGGTTCGCATCGATCTGGCGCGCACCAAGTATTGGCTGTCGGTCGGGGCCAGACCTTCGGCAACGATAGCGGCAATCCTGAAAGGACAAGGCGTCCCGTCCTCCGAATGGACGCCGAAAAAAAAGGCGAAAAAAGCCGCCGGGACCAAACCTGCCGCCGCGGATAAGAAATTCACGAAGGCCGCGGGGAAACCGGCGGCCAAATCCAGGAAGGCCCGCACCGCCAATTCCAGGGCCAGGGGCGAAAAGAAGCGCAAGAAGGCGGGATGACCCGCAGCGGCCAATCCGGCGCGCGAAGGGAGTGGAGCGTGAAATGCTGGTTTTGCGATAACGAGGCGAGAGGCGTTTGCGCGGCCTGCGGCCGGGCGTTGTGTTACGATCACGCCCATATTCACGACGCGATGACGCTGGCAAAGACCGATACATCGAGCGGATATACCAGTTATTATAATGTTCTCAACGCTCTCAAATGTTCGGATTGCCGACTGGAGTGGATTTATCATAAACCCGGAGAAGGCTGAGGAAACGACGCTGATGTCAAGGTGGGGGGGGATGGCCGGAACGACGTCCCGTTCCGGAACGGAGAAGGAAACGCGGCGTGGCCGATTCGAAATGGAGCCGGCGGACGCTATCGCCCGGCGTTTTGGCGATGGTGATCCGCATCAGGAAGCGATCCGGTATTTCCGCGACAATTTCCCTATCCTCTTGGACGGCGCCCTGTTTTTCCGTCCCGATCCGGCCAGGTTTGTTCGGCAGGCTAGGGAGAGCCTGATGCGCGGTGCGGCGGGAAGGACCGCCGCCTCGCCCCCATTCCTGCGCGACACCCTCGCGTCCATCCGGGCTGAACCGAGGCCTTCCACAAAAATCGGGGCGGTTGCCATCGCCCCCCGTTCCGCCCGCGTTTGGTGGGATGTGGAAATTTTACGCCTTTCTCCGGTATCCGGAGAAGATATCCTCGCCGGCCTCGCAACTTCGCGCCCTATTCTCCGCTTTTATGATTTCACCGGCCTGGATCCGGCATTTCGCCGTTGGAATAGCTTTTTCGACATCGACATCGATCCGACTCAGAACGGCAAGACCATCGAATTTTGGGCGGCCGACCGTTCCTACCAAGTCGAACTGGGACTCCTGCGCACCGATGGCGGTTTTGAACGTCTGGCCCGATCCACTCATTTTACCCTTCCGAGAGAGGGGCGTGGTGCGGAAGAATTCCCCATCACGGTGACGGCTTCCCTTCCCCGGATGCAGGCGAAGGGAAGGGTTTCCTGTCCTTCACCAGATGCCGAAGCTCTACATTGGCTGGATTCGAGGCCCGATTTTCTCGGCCGTGATTTTCAAGCCGAGTTGATCATCCACCTGCTCTACCGCGACTACCTCCGGGAAGGCCAAAAAATTCTGCGGGCGGCGCCGGCCTTGTCGCGCCGCGATCCCGGCATTCTGGCCAATGAATATCGCCGGCGCACCGGTTTTCGGACCCGGCGGCTGAATCGCCGACCAACCGAAACCGGACTGATTGCGCCGCCGCTTCTTATCCTGCAGTTGGATTCGACGCCTAGTCCGCTCCGGTCGGGATTGGCATTTCCGCCCGCTTCCCTTTCTGTTCCCGGTCCGGCGTCCGTATGGTTGAAGCGCAATTATTCGCCAATTTGTCTGGCTGCCGTCGGAGAAATTCTTCATTATGCCGCTATGGGAATTCCTTATCCGATTCCCGTCCTGAATGCTTCCCTCCCTCCCTCCCGCAGTACAACAACCAGGTATGTGGAACCGACAATCACCGGAGGGAACGCCGCCGGACTGGTCAGCTTTCTGAAAGAAGCGGATGATGATCGTGATCCTGCGATTGTCGCGGCCGAACCGGTCTTTGCCGCCGCCGCAAGCCTGCGCCGGAATTTGGCCGCCCTGGCGCCGGTTCTCCAGGAGGAAAGTGGCCCCGCCGCCCGTTGCGGAGGCCGTATGGGCGAGCGTTTCGCCAAATCGGGAGTCCACTTTACCGGACTTTCCCTTGTTTTGGAAGGCCGGACCCGGCCGGGCGCACGGCTCAAGATTGGCGGCAAGCGGATCGCGGTTGGCGCCGACGGCCGTTTCCGGATTGAATGCGTCCTTTCCGGCCGCAAGAACGGCGTTCCCATCGATGTCGACGCCCCTTCCGGCGGCGGGATACGCGGCCGCATCGTTCTTGAATGGCAAAAACGTCCGGCCGGCGGCATCAAGGCGCTTGCCAGATGAGCTGTGCCCGGACAAAGGCTCCCTGGTATGATGGCGGCCTTTCCTTCTCCTGTTTGGGTTGCGGCGATTGCTGCCGAGGACCGGGAGGATATGTCTGGCTGAGCGAGGACGAGGCCAAGGCTATAGCCAGGGCTTTGGAGCAGGAATTTGCGGCGTTTGCTTCCAGAACTTTGCGGAATACCCTTGTGGGCCTGGCGCTGATCGACGATGCCAGGGGCAACTGTCCTCTGCTTGATTCCAACGGCAGATGCCGCGTGTATCCCGTGCGCCCGAGGCAATGCCGCACTTGGCCCTGGTGGAAGGAAAACCTGGCATCGCGTCGGCGTTGGGAGGATCTGGCTTCCCGCTGTCCCGGCATGAATCGGGGCGTTGTCCATTCCATCTCCGCTATCGAGAAGGCAATGGCTGGGAAACCGTCCGGAGCCGTGCCGATTCCCGATTCCTGAACATGACGTATTTTTCCTATGACGATATAGTCCAAATCGGTACCGGCGGCGGAACAGCTTGGCTGGGCGCTCTGCGCTTGTCAGGTCCCTGCGCCTTCGATATCCTGGCCCGGGCGACAGCAGATTTGGAAGGCGTCCTTGCAAGCCGGCCGGCGCGAAGCGTCCATGTCTGCCGCCTTCGAGTGAAGCTTTTACGGTACACGGCCGGAGGGCCGGTCGAAACGATTCTTGCTTGCAATGCCCGCGCTTTCTTGATGCCGGCGCCCAGGAGCTATACCTGCGAAGATATGGCGGAAGTGCACCTTCCCGGATCGCCCGCCCTGCTCGCCGCCGCCCTTGCCTCCCTGCTCGCCGCCGGTGCCCGCGAAGCGGCGCCGGGAGAATTTACCTTCCGCGCCTTTCGGAACGGGCGTTTGGGCCTGGGCCAGGCCGAGGCGGTGGAGGATGCGATTCGAGCCGGGAACGAGTCGGAAAAATGCGCGGCGCTATCCCGTCTGGGAGACGATAGCCGCACCCGGATTGCCGCCTGGCGGGATCGTGCGCTCGATCTGGCGGCCCGGACGGAAGCATTCCTTGATTTTCCGGACGAGGAGCTGGAAGGCAATCCGACGGAAGAATTGGCGGAGATGGCGGCGATTCTTGAACAGGACGGCGTCGGCGCCGCCGGCGAATGGTACGGCGGCCGCTCCGGATTGCCCCGCGTCGCGCTGGCAGGCCTGGCCAACGCCGGCAAAAGTTCGCTTTTTAATCGCCTGGTCGGGGAGGACGCTTCGCTGGTGTCGCCGGAAGCCTCGACCACACACGACATGCTGACCCGGGAAATCGTCATCGGGGAGGAGCGTTTCCTCCTTTCCGATCTTCCCGGACGCCATGCCGGCGGCGATGCCCGCCAGCGCCAAATTGGGGAATTGGGACTGGAGCGTTTGGCCGGCGAGGACCTGGTGATCTGGGTCCTTGATGCTTCGCTGTCGCCGGATCGGGAGGAAATCCTCCTGGCGGCCGGAATTCCGGGAAGGATTCTTCCGGTACTCAACAAGCGCGACCTGCCGCCGGCAACAACCGCAATTGAGATTGGTGGAAAACTGGCGGAATCGGGTAGGGACGCCCCGTTTCCCCTGGAGGTCAGTGCCGCCACGGGCGAGGGGCTTGAAGCTTTGCGGCTCGCTATTGTCCAGGCCGTCCGGCATTTGCCGGGAGGTTGCCGATGGAGCCGCCGGGAATTGCTGGAACTGGCCACTGCCCGGGCGGACGTCCGCCTGGCGATGGAGGAATTGGCCGGAGCCGGGCGATTGGAATTGGTTGCCGATGCGCTGCGCCTTGCTGCCGATTCCTTTTCCCGCGCTTTTGGGGAAGGCTATTCCGAAGCGGTTTTGGATCGCATTTTTTCCCGTTTCTGTATCGGAAAATAAAGCTATGAAGCCGGAGAGGGAATTGAAGAGCGAACCCGAAGTATGGATTTACGCCGATGGGGCCTGTTCTGGAAATCCCGGACCGGGCGGCTGGGGCGCCATTCTTCATTACCCGTCCGCCGGCAAGGAAAAACGCATATCCGGGGCCGAGTCCATGACCACCAATAATCGCATGGAACTGATCGCCGTTATCCAGGGCCTGGCGGCGCTCTCCCGCCCCTGCCGGGTGCGGGTGGTGACGGACAGCCGCTACGTGGTGAACGGCTTCACCGCCGGCTGGCTGGCCGGATGGGAAAGGAATGGATGGCGTACCGCCGACAGGAAACCTGTCAAAAACGCGGAACTTTGGCGGGAATTGAGGACGGCGGCGGCCGTCCATCAAGTGGAATGGATGTGGATTCGCGGTCACAACGGCAATCCGCGAAATGAGGAGGCGGATCGATTGGCGGTGGCGGCGAGGCTGGGATTGCAATCCAAATAACAATTTCATGCCGTCATCTGGATAGGCGTACATTGTCACCGCCGTTCTCTTTACGTGGACTTTTGGAAATTATGCGGCCCAGGCGAGAGCATTGACAAGGAGTTCCTGAATTAT
>JAITKH010000243.1 GCA_031278535.1 Planctomycetota bacterium
GGCTTTACGGAACACTAGACCGAGGAAACCGCGAAAAATTCCGCTACCGAATTTCCGGCTGGAACTGCGGCGGACGGCCTCAGTCGTATATTCCCTGCATAATTCTGGCGATCTCCGCCACGTCCGTCGTTTCCCGCATCATCGCCTGGCGCTTTTCCTCGATCCGGCGGAGGCGCTCGGCCATCTTCAGTACTTCCTCCACCCGGCCGGCCGGGAACTTGACCGCCCCGTTCTCGTCCATGTGGACGATGTCGCCGGGCATGGCGTCCATGCCGCAAATCTCGACCGGAACATTCACGGCCTGGACGCCGAAATAGCCGTGGCCGGGCGTGACGCCGGTGATCAGGTACTGCATGCCCATCGGACGGATCTCGTCAACATCGCGGGAAGGGCCGTCCGAAAGCACCCCGGTTACGCCGGCCGACTTGAAGGCGGTCATCATATTGCCGCCGATAAGTCCGCTCCGACTCTTGAAGGGTTCGGGAAGGTTTTGCCTGATCGCCAGGATCACCGGTTTCGGCGCCGCATCCACCGCTTTCAGGATGTCGCCGATGCCGAGCCGGGTGAAATTCGGATCGGGCAGACCGTACACGCAGGTCACGACATGGCCGGCCCGGCGGCCGAGTTCGGGGAACATGCAACGAAGGCGCTGATCCGTGTACCACCGCCCTTCCCACGGCTGATACAGGCCCAAACAGAAATCCTTGAGAGGATAGGTGGCGACGACATTGGTGATGGACGGCGTATCGTATCGCTCGAGTTCCCGTATTCTTGCGTTCATGTTTCCTCCCTTTCGCGCCGCAGCCGCGGGCTAAAAAAAATTGACGAAGCCGGAATCGTCACAGGGAAACGCGCATTCCGCCGTCCGCGAAAATGACATGGCCGTTTATGAAATCGGAGGCGGCCGAGGAAAGGAAAACGGCGGCGCCGATCAAATCCTCGGGCTTGCCCCAGCGGCCGGCCGGGATGCGCCCGAGAATCCAGGCGTTCCGTTCCCGATCTTCCGAAAGGGGGCGGGTCATTTCGGTCAGGATGTAGCCGGGCGCGATGCCGTTCGCCTGGATGTTATGGCTGGCCCATTCCACCGTCATGGAACGGGTAAGGAGGACCAGGCCGCCCTTGGCGGCGGAGTAGTTGGCGATGGAGGGCCTGGGGAGTTCGCAGTTGAGCGAACAGATGTTGACGATCTTGCCGCGGTTCCTGGCGATCATGGTCCTGGCCGCCCGCTGGCCCACCAGGAAGGCGGAGGTGAGGTTGGTGTCGATCACCAGCCGCCAGTCGTCCGCCGACATTTCGGCCAGGGGGGCGCGACGGTGGATGCCGGCATTGTTGATGAGGATGTCGAGAGGGGAAACGTCCTGTTCCAGCCGGTCGATTCCGGCGTGGATCGCCTCGCGGTCGGTAACGTCGAAAGCGATGCCTTCCGCCCGCAGCCCGTCGCGGCGGAGGCCTTCCACGGCGGCGTCCACAACGTCGTTCTCGAGATCGTTAACGACTACCCTGGCGCCGGCCTTGGCGAGGCCGCGGGCGAGAACAAGGCCGATGCCCCGGCCCGAGCCGGTGACCAGCGCGGTTTTCCCTGACAGATCGAACATGCGAAACCCCCTTTCCCGTTGTCGTGCCGAATGGCTGCGGAGCGTGCGCGGATTGCCTTCGGCGGACCGTTTTCCCGTTCTCAATTCTCCCGCCGTGCGAAGAGGGCGGCTCCCAGGGCGCCGGCAAACTGGGCGTGGCCGGCCGGAGTGGCGGCAAGGCCGGATTCGGCGGAAACGGCGGCGGCCAGGGCGGCGTTCGCGGCGGCCCCGCCGGTAAAATAAAGCGGTTCCTCCGCCCCCACCTGCTTCAGAAGAAGCGCCACACGCCTGGCCACTGCCCGGTGCGCGGCTCGGAGCGTCTCGACCGCCGGCGTCCCCCTGGCGGCAAGGCCCACCATTTCCGACTCGGCGAAAACGGCGCAGGTGGCGGTGATTTCAACAGCGTTCCCGCCTTCTCCGGCGAGAGGAGTATGGCCGCAGAAGGCCGAAAGCTCCCCGATCGCGAGGCCATGCCGCCTTGCCGCCATTTCCAGGAAACGGCCGGTGCCGGCGGCGCAGCGGTCGTTCATGGCGAAATCGTCCACCCGGCCGTCGGGCCCCAATCGTATCGCCTTCGCGTCCTGGCCGCCCACGTCCAGGATCGATCGGGCATCGGGATGGAGCATTCTCACACCCCGGGCGTGGCAGGTGATTTCGGTAAGGCGGCGATCGGCCCTTTCCACCAGGGAGCGGCCATACCCGGTGGCGACCACGGCAATCCCCGACAAGTCCCCGAATGAGGACAAATCAAGGTACAGGTCGTCCAGGATTTTTCCCGGCGGCCGTCCGGAAACGTCGAGGCGAAGGGCCAGAATGCTGTCGCCGTCGTCCAGGAGGGCCGCTTTGGCCGCGGCGGAGCCTAGATCGAGGCCGAGGCGGAATGTGCCGGGACGCTTCGCGATCACGGGTTTTCCCCTATCCGGGATTCTTCGGTGCGAAGGGCGCCCTTGTCGTCCAGGGAATACTCCCGGCGAGAGAAGCCCCCGGCCGGTTCGATGGAAACGATGATGGCCTGGATGCCGCGGCTGAAAAGGCCCAATGATTGGTTTTTGATGAACTCGCCCGTTTGTTCCGGGCCGAGAACGGAAAAGGCGGTGGCGGCGGCGTCGGCGGCCAGGCAGGAGCCGGGGTGAACCACGGTAACGCTTGCAATTCCCTTGGAAAGGGGGAGCCCGCTTCGCGGATCGATGATGTGTTCGTGGCGTTCGCCATTGTGAATGAAATAATTTTCATAATCGCCGGACGTGGCAACGGCCCGATCCGAGAGTTCCAGCGTTTCCAGGATATCACCCTCGCGCGGATGCCGGATGCCTGTCCGCCAGGCCGAGGGCGGATCTCCCGGTTTCATTCCCATGAGAAACAGTTCGCCGCCGACGTCGATTATGGCGTTCCGGACGCCCTTGTCCCGAAGGACATCGGCAGCCCGATCCACGGAAAATCCCTTGGCGATTGCCCCGAGATCCAGGCTCATGCCGTTTTGCGCCCAGGAAAGGCGCATCCCCTCCCGGTCGAAAAGCAGTTTCTGTGCCCCGACTCTCTTTTTCGCGTCGGCCAAGGCGCCGGCATCGGGCCAGGCGCCGTCTTCGGATCGGTCAAACTTGAACAGGCGCTTCACCGGGCCGATGGTGGGGTCGAAAGCGCCGCCGGTCAGCCGGTGCCAGCGGAGCGCTTCCATAACCACCCGCCAGGTAAGGGGATGCACCTCGATCCAGACTCCGGACGAAATGGAGTTGAGGCGCCGGATATCGGAATCTTCGCCCACGGGACTCATAAGCCTG
Organism: Planctomycetota bacterium; assembly: GCA_031278535.1. GTDB lineage: Bacteria > Planctomycetota > SZUA-567 > SZUA-567 > SZUA-567 > JAJBSZ01. The sequence goes on from JAITKH010000243.1 coordinate 3,353, forward strand.
TCAATCTCGCGGATTGCCGCCTCGGCCAGGTCGGCCAATTCGGACGGGGCGAGGCTGGAGCCGGAGCCGGCCGGAATGAACAGTCGGGCCCGGGTACGCATCACTTCGAATTCGCGGGTGACATCCTCGCCGCTTCGCCCAGATCGGCCCGAGGCGACGAAGTAACCAATCGCCATCGCCAGAATGGGAAGGAGGAGAAGCGGACGAAAAGGAAACCTTTGGACCGGATCGGGAACAGTCCCGCCATTCCCCGGTTCCGGCATCTATATTTCCATTTCACAGATGGGCTGTCCAACCTTTACCGTATCCCCTTCGCCCACGAGAACCTTGGTAATCTTGCCCGCCTTTGGGGACGGGACATTGAAGGTGGCCTTGTCGGTCACCATTTCCAGCAAGTCGGCCTCGATGGCCACGGCATCGCCCGGATTGACATAAACGAAACTCACTTGGGCTTCGTCCCCGGCATCGTCGCCGAGCGAGGGAAGAACGACGGTATAGTCGGCCATGCGTTTCCTTTGCAAAAGGGAATCGTTCGGCGGCTGCCCTTGCGGCAGCCACCTCCTCTATGATAAACTGGCCGGCCGCCGTCGTCAAGGAGGGGAAAGGCGGGAATGTTTCCTTCAATGAAATGGAGATTGCCATGGCCCTTTACATCGGCCTTGATTTGGGAACGTCGGAATTGAAAGCGGCGATTATCGATCGGGAGCGGCGCTTTCTCGCAACGGCGGGATTTCCTCTGGAGGTGGATCGTCCGCGGCCGCTGTGGGCGGAACAAGACCCCGATTTGTGGTGGCGGGCGGTCCTTGACGTCATGGACAGGCTGGCGGCCAAGCATCCGGAATACATGAAAAATGTCCACGGCATAGGCCTTTCCGGACAGATGCACGGCGCCGTTCTTCTCGGAGGCCGCGACGAGATCCTGCGTCCCGCGATTCTCTGGTGCGACGGGCGTTCGGAGCGGGAATGCGCGGAGCTTGTCCGCCGCGAGCCGAGGCTGTCCGAAATCAGCGGCAATCTCGCCATGCCTGGTTTCACCGCGCCCAAGCTGCTCTGGGTTGCCGGCAACGAGCCCGAGGCGTTTGCAAGGACGCGCTGCGTTCTGCTGCCCAAGGATTGGCTGCGGCTCAAGCTGACGGGCGAGAAAAAATCCGACATGTCGGACGCCGCAGGCACTCTCTGGCTCGACGTCGGGAAACGGGCGTGGAGCGGAGATTTGCTTGCCGCGTGCGGGCTGACGGAAGGCCACATGCCGGGCCTGGTGGAGGGAAGCGATCGGAGCGGAATCCTCGCGCCCGGGCTGGCCAGGCGGTGGCGCCTGGGCGAGGGCGTCGCGGTGGCCGGGGGAGCGGGCGACAACGCCGCGAGCGCGGTGGGCATAGGCGCGATCAATCCGGGAGACGGATTCGTTTCGCTCGGGACGTCCGGCGTCCTCTTCGTATGCAATGATCGATTCCGGCCCAACCCCGAACGGGCGGTCCATGCGTTCTGCCATGCGCTTCCCGGCCGGTGGCACCAGATGAGCGTCATGTTGAGCGCGGCCAGCTGCCTGCGCTGGATCGCCGCGTTGACGCGGCGATCCAGCGAAAAGGAGATGCTGGCCGAAGTCGCCGCGCTCCCCGCCGCGGACAGAATGCGCGCGCCCCTTTTCCTCCCCTATCTCTCGGGAGAACGCTCTCCCCATAACAATCCCCATGCCAAAGGCGTTTTTTTCGGCATGGAGGCCGGACACGGCGCGGCGGATTTGGGGTATGCGGTTCTTGAAGGGGTGGCGTTCGGGATGCGGGACGGCCTGGCGGCGCTGCAATCGGCGGGGGCGGGGGTGGACAGGCTTTCCCTCGTCGGAGGAGGCGCCCGCAGCGCGGAATGGGCGGGGCTTTTGGCGTCGGCGCTCGGCGTCGAAATCACGACCCATGCCGGTTCCGAGGCCAGCGGTGCGCTCGGCGCCGCCTGCTTGGCGCGCTTGGCGGTCGAGGGAATGGCGCATGCGGGCGAGATATGCCCGCGGCCTCCCGCGGCCGCCGTCTATCGGCCCGAACGCACGCTTCGGGATCGGCTGGATCGCCGGTATGCGCTGTTTGAAAAACTGTACAGGGATTTGGAGGGCGATTTTTCATGGCTGGACGGCGGACGAAATCGACTGGCGGCCCGAAAAGGCTAATCTTGTGAATGCCGAAGTTCGTCTGCCCTGAAATCAACCTCTGATGTCAATGGGGAATTCGCGTCCTTAGAGATAGAAATGCGGATTCCTTGCGGTTCCCGCCTTTCACGTCGCCGTACGCGCTTTTTGCGGCATGCTCGTTTTCGCCCCGGCGCACCGAGGGCTCGCACCGCATAGGACCTGCTCCATGCCCGGCATGCCCTCGGGTTCTTAGACGGCAAGGCGCCGTGAAAACGATTCCCCTATTTCAGGCGCTCCACCTCGAAATAGAGGGTGGCGTTCGGTGGGATGACTCCGCCGGCTCCCTGGCTCCCATAGCCCAATTCGGGCGGTACGATAATCGCCCTCTTCTCCCCGACCGCCATGTCCAGGAGCGCCTCGTCCCAGCCGGCGATGACTCTCCCCCGCCCGACATTGAAAGCGAAGGGGCCGCGTCCAACCGAGGTATCGAACAACCGGCCGTCCATGAAACGGCCGGCATATTCCGCCTCCACCTTTTGTCCGGGCTTCGGCTTGGGGCCGGAACCGGTCTTCAGGATCACATATTTCAGGCCCGACATCGAGGTTTTCGCTACTTTCCGGTGCCGGTCGATAACGGCTTCGTAGTCGTCGCCCCCGGCGGCGGCTTCTCCAGATGCGGCTTGCCGGCGGTTGCCGGCGGCCTGCTCGCGAAGACGATCAAAAAAAACCTGATCCACATGGAAAGCCTCGGCTTCCGGGCCGATGCGGATTATCCGTGCCTGGCGAAGGGCATCGCCCTGTTGAATGGCGTCGACAGTCTCCTGCCCCGAAACCACCTTGCCGAAGACGGTATGCTTGCCGTCCAGGTGGGGCGTGGGCACATGCGTGATGAAAAATTGGCTGCCGTTGGTTCCTGGCCCGGCGTTGGCCATTGAAAGGATGCCGGGCGAGTCATGTTTCAGATCGGGGCGAAATTCGTCGGGGAATCGGTACCCTGGACCGCCCGTTCCCGTCCCGGTGGGATCGCCGCCCTGGATCATGAAATTTTTGATGACCCGGTGGAAGACGATGCCGTCATAGAAGGGCTGCCCCTTTTTGGAGCTTGTGTCCAACTTTCCCTCTGCCAAGCCGACGAAGTTGGCGACTGTCAGGGGCGTCTCCCGAAAGAACAGTTCGCAAAGGATAACGCCCTTGTCGGTGTCAAGCCGGGCATAGAGTCCGGGATCGGGCGGAGAAGCGGCAAAAAGGGCGAAAAAAGGGGTCATGGAAATGATTGACGCATATGCCAGACGATTCATGTCAGTCCTTTGCCAAAAAGGAGAAAGGCCGCCCTTCACCGGGGACGGCATGCAAAAAAGGAAAATCGGATAGCCGGATCACGCTCTCTCGCTCCGGCCGCGACGGATAACGGCCAGGGCTTCGCCGGCCAGGTACAGGCTGCCGGTCACGAAGATCAGGCCGTCCGCCGGGGTGAAACTGTCGCGGGCCATGGCCAGCGCGTGGGAAATATCCAACGCCTCGGCGGTCTTGATTCCGGAAAATTCCCGTCCCATAAATCCGGCCAGTTCGGCCGTGTCCACCGCCCGCGGGGAATCGTAGGGGCTAAGGATGACATTCTGGAACAGCGGAACCAGGATGCGGAGCATGGCGCGCCAATTCTTGTCTCTGGCCACCCCGAAGACCATCGTCCGATCCCGGGCGGCGAAGGCCGCGGGCAGGGTCTCGGCGGCGGCCCAGGCCGAAGCGGGATTGTGTGCGCCGTCCACAATCATCCAGGGGGAGCGTCCGGCCACTTCCAGGCGGGCGGGAAACGCCAATCCTCTCCATGCGCGCTTGAGTACAAGCGAATCGAGCGGTTCCCTGTCCATGTATTCGAGCAGCAATTCGGCCAGTCCCAAGGCGAGGGCGGCGTTTTCGACCTGGTGTTCGCCCAGCATGGACAGCGTGATGTCAAGATACACATTCCGCCATGTTTCGAAATTGACGCGTTGCCCGAGTTCGGGCTTGTCCGGCTGGCGCTTCCGCGTCGTTTCGAATTTGATGTCTTCGCCCACGGCGAACAGGCGGGCATCCCGTCTGGACGCCGTCCGGGCGATGAGGCGGGCGACGTCGGGAGCCTGGGGGGCGGTAACCACCGGGATGCGGGGATGAATGATCTCCACCTTTTCGGTCGCGATTTCCGTAAGCGAATGCCCGAGGATGTCTTCGTGATCCATGGAAATGGGGGTAAGGCCGACCGCCGCCAGCCTGAGATCGGGAAGGAGATTGGTGGCGTCGAGCCGTCCCCCCAGTCCGGCCTCAAGGAATATGACCTCCGCCCCGGCCGCCTGAAAAGCGGAGAGGGCAATAACCGTGAGGATTTCAAAATATGAAGGCGGCAGTCCCTCGTCGCGCATGGCCGAGGCTTCGCGGAGAACGTCGTCGGCTGCCTCGGCAAAGGCGCGTTCGCTGACGGGAGAACCGTTCACGGCTATCCGCTCCCGTAAATTTCCGACGTGGGGCGAAGTGTAGACGCCTGTCTTGAAACCATTGGCCGCAAGGGCCGCGCCGGCCAGCCCCGCAACCGATCCCTTCCCCTTGGTGCCGGCAATGTGGACGGCTGGAATCCCCAGCTGGGGCTGGCCGGCGCGCTGAAGCAGTTGCCGCATCCGTTCGCCGCCGTTCCGGAAGAAAGCGGTGGAAGGAACGGAGCGCTCCATATTTATGAAGGCGTCGAGAAGCTTGATCGCTTCCCGGTAGTCTGACCGGGTGGTAGTGTCCTTCATCCCTCTCTCCCAAAGCGCCTGGAACGTTTCTTCCGGGCGCATCCGTCGGTTTTCATCTGCCGTCGGCCAAGGCGTTCTCCTCTTCCTCCGCCTTTTTCCGGTTCTCTTCCGCCATGAAGCGGATCGCGGTGAAAAGCGGGGTGTCCGGGAGGCCGCCCATGGTCTCGCCCAGCGTCACGACCGCCTCCTGGAGATAGGTATTTTCCTCGAGATCCACATAGGCGTTTTCGCCCTTGAAATCCCGGAGATACGCCGCCAGGCCATAGCGCAGCTCCTTTCTTCCGAGATCGGAATCGATTTTCTCTTTGGGATACTTGGCCTGGAGCGAGGCGAGGAGCGAATCAAACTCGGGATAGGCATACGGATCGAGATTGTCGAACGCGAGCAGCCGGCGATATTCCTCTTCATGGCGGAGAAAACGATCATTTTCCTCGAGCCAAAACATGACGTCGTGTTGATCGCGTATTTTCCAGCGCGCCTCGAGCTCCGTGGCGGAAAGTTCGGTTTCCGGAACCTTGCGGTCCGGCTCGATTCCCTTGCCGTGGATGCAGTCGCCGTTCGGAAGATAATATTTGGCGACAGTCAGTTTGATGCGGGAACGGTCGCGCGTGGTCTTGACCCCGATCAGGGACTGGACCGATCCCTTGCCGTAGGTTTTCCGGCCCACCAGCGGCGCCCGCTTGTGATCGCGCATGGCGCCGGCCAGTATCTCCGCCGCGGAAGCGGTTCCCGAATTCACCACCACCGTCACCGGACCCTGCCAGAATGGGGCGCGGGAACCGGCCTTGTATTCGGTGACCCGGCGGGAACTTTTCTTTCCCCGGCTGGAAACGATAAGTTTGGAGTCGCCGATGAAAAGCTTGGCGACATCCACTCCGGAAACCATGACGCCGCCGGGATTGTTGGACAGATCGACGACGACCCCGCGGACGCCGCGGCGGGCGAAATCGGCAAGCGCGTCCTTTACCAGAGCCGGCGTTCCCTTGACGCGGCGGTACTGATCGCCGTCGTTGAAGGAGTTGATCTTGATGTACCCGATGTCGCCCGGAAGGATTTGCGACACCACCGATTCAATGGCGATGATCTCGCGCCGTACCGCCACGTTTATCGGCTCCTTCCATGAACGGCGATGCACCCGGAGCTTGGCCGTGGTGCCGGGCTCGCCCTTGAGCAGCTTGATGATATCGTTCTGCCGCATGGAAGTGATGTCAATGTCGTCTATCCGATCAATGACGTCCATAGGCCGAAGGCCGGCGCGATAGGCGGGTTTGTCGTACATGGGCGTCAATACCGTGAAGCGCCCGTCCCGCATGCCCACCCAGGCGCCAATGCCGCCGTAGTTGGCCCGAATCTGGGACTCGAAATCGGCAAAATCCTCCTCGTTCATGTAATCGTTGAACTGATCAAGGGAATACAGGAGCGCCTGCGCTCCTGCCTCGCCCAAACTCTTGGATTCCAGACGCTTGGCCTGCTCCCGATCATCCTCGTCGGCGGCATAGAAATCGCGGATCTTCTGCACCACCTCCGAAAGCAGCCGGCTGGAAAAGTCGTCCCGTTTTACCTCGTCGTCCAACTGGGAATTGATGAGGATGAGGCTTTCGGCGCGTTCCCCGATCTCTCCCGGCAGATCGGTCAGGGCGTACAGTTCATCCTTGACCTTACCGAAGCGATCCGTCCGGCCCAGGGCCAGGGTGGCCTCGGCCCTGGCGACGGCGGTGGAACCGTTCCGCCGCACATCCTCCAGCGCTTCGTACGCCTGCGGGCGGGAGGTCAGGCGCCACAGGTTGTACGCGAATTCGACCCGCAGGCGTTCCGGCACCTCCGGAAGGTCCAGGACCACGCCCAGGCGGGCGGCGGCGTATTCGCCGCCCCACTTGCCGAGAATCTGCGCCGCCTCGATGCGGATCGGCAGCGGCGCGGCCATGTCCATGGCCACCTCTTCTGCCGCCGTCACGCCGGCGCGCTGCTCTCCAAGCCGCAACAATGCCGCCGCCGCCGCCAGGCGCCGGCCGGGAGGAAGGGCGGGAGACCCGGCCAGACGAAGGATGTCCGGCATGGAGGAATACCCGATCTTGGCGAGAATTTCGCCCGATTCCCATGCCGGAATGTCTTGCCCGAGTTCCGCCAGGACGGCGTCGGGATCGGCGGCGCCAACCCTGAAAAAGGCAATCATCCAGAGTGAGAGACAAAACGCGGCGGCCAATTTCTGTTTCATGCGTTTTCCTTGCCAAAATAACGTCATCCGTCGATGAACACACGGCGTTTCCGGCCTGTCCTCCGGATTCGCGGAGGACAACCGGAAAAAAACCGCGGCATTTCACCCATCCGCTTCGCGTTGAGACAACGATTATTGACAAAGCGATCCGCCTTGGCAAGAGGCAAATTGGAAACGCCATGCCAAAAAACAATGAAAGCCGTCCCATCCGCCCGGAAAGTTGAAGATGCCAAAGCTCCGGACGCCGCCCGGAAAATGAAGGAGGCGGGCGTGAAGCCTGGCAACGGAGAGGAGAGCACCCCATGGGCCGGGCCGGATATCCAGTCGTTGTCGCCATAGTCCTCGCGGTCGCCGGAGGAAACGCGGGCGACATGCTGTTTCTCAAAGGAGACGGTGTCGGGGACAAGACAAGGGTGAATCGCTTTGAACCCGCGTCCCGGCCGGAAAGTCCGCCCGCCGGCGAGGGCGTTTCGGCGTCCGCGGCGCCATATTTCAAATGGCGCAACCAATGCGCCGTGCCAGCCGGCCGGACTGCCGGTTTCGCATTCATCGCGCCCTATGTGGAAAGCGGGTTTCCCGGCATGAACGGTTCGGGCCGTCCCGGAACCATGCCGGCGCCGATCGCGTCTTTCACCGAGGATTCGGATCTGGCCGCATTTTTCGGCGGCTTCGATCCGCCTCCCGAACAATCCCATTGACCTCCCCCCGCATCCGGCGCTATACTTTCCCCCCGTCGTTTGGCTGGCGAGGAATGGAATCGCCCGGACGGGAAGGAGGCGCGATGCTCAATCTTGCCAAAATAGGGACCTACCTGGCGGCCAAGGGGATGTCGACGTTCCTCCCCGTACTGTCGGAACATTCTCCGGATTTGCTCCTGGCAATGATGGACAGGATGAGCCGGACCGGCATAGCCAGGATGTCGGCGCTCCACAAGGGTTCGCCCGAAGATTTGCGGCGCAGGATCGACTCCGCCCGCGGATTTTTCGATATGGCCAAACGCACCTTTCCCCGTCTTTCGCGCCAGACCCAGAGGAAACTCGCCTTTAACCTGTTCTACGGCGCCATCCACGAGGGGGATGCCAGGCGCGCCGAATATTTGGCCAAATACGGGGAATACCCCCCCTTTTTCCTTCTGATATCGCCTTCGATGGCATGCGATCTCCGTTGCCAGGGCTGCTATGCCTGGAAATACCCGAAAGACCAGTCCCTTCCCGTCGGCAAGGTGAAAGAAATCCTTGTCGAGGCCCGGGACGGGATGGGCATCCATTTCATCACCGTCAGCGGCGGCGAGCCGACATATTGGCCGCATCTCGAGGAAATCGCGGCCGAGTTCGACGACATGTTTTTCCAAATCTATACACATGGCCAAAGGATTGATCGGGACATGGCCCGACGCTTTG